>NZ_RAWD01000418.1:0-6863 GCF_003612065.1 Corallococcus sp. CA047B | reverse complement strand
GCGGCGGCGTGGGCGTGGCCGGCAGCGGCGCCGACAGCCGGCGCGGCGGCGGGGTGACGCGGGCGGTGACCAGCGGCTGCGGTGGGGGCAGCGGCGCGAAGGTGCGCTCCTCCGGACGAGGCTTGCGGAACGCCTGCAGCTCCGGCGGGCCCTCGCGCGTGAGCCCCGGCGGACAGCGGTCCACCTCCACCGTGCCCAGGAAGAGCAGGCCCCCCGGCGTCAGGCTGCGCGCCAGATGCCCGATGGCCGCGTCGCGCGCGGACGGCGAGAAGTACGTGAGCACGTTGCGGCAGAGGATGAAGTCGAACAGGCCGAAGCGCTCCGGCAGCGGCGCCAGCAGGTTCGCGGGCGCGAAGCGGGTGACCTTGCGCACCTCCGGGACGATGGACACCTGACGCCCGCCGTGGGGCTCGTAGACGGTGTGCAGCGCGGGCGCGGACTCGCGGCGGGACCACGCGCCGTAGGTGCCGCGCCGGGCGGCCTCCAGGCTGGCCTCGTGCAGGTCGGTGCCCACCACCTCCACCGGCATCCCCGGGGGTGCGCACGCCAGCAGGCACGCGGCCAGCGAGTACGCCTCCTCGCCGGTGGCGCACCCCGCGCTCCAGCCGCGCAGGTGCATGGCGCCGTGGCGCAGCGCGGACGGCACGCCCTCCGAGGCGATGAAGCGGAAGTGCTCCGGCTGGCGGAAGAAGTACGTCTCCCCCACCAGCACCGCGCGCACCAGCGTGTAGGCCAAGGGAGAGCCCAGCTGCTGCAGTTCGCTCAGGACCTCCGTGGGCACGCGGCCCCGGGCCAGCTCCGCGCGCAGCACGCGTTCCACCGCCTCCTGGGCGATGGCGTCTTCACGAAAGCCGGTGGTGTCCGCCACCACTTCCCGGGCTCGGGCCAGCAGCCGGGGATCGAGCCCTGCACTCATGCGCTCCGCTCTTCCTCCACCGGCGCGAGCAGCGCGGGCAGGTCGCGCAGGAGTCCCCGCGCGATGAACACCTTCGGATCCAGGATGGGCAGCGCGCGGCCACCCGTGCGCAGCATGCCCAAGAGCCCCTCTTGCAACAGGCCGTGCTCGGCGCCGCCTACCTTCTCGCGCCGGTCGATGTCGGTCGCCTGGAACTCCTCCGGATCCTTCACCGTGTCCACGGTGAGCGCCAGCGACACGCCTTCGGTCTCGATGACCACCAGCATCCGCTCCGCGATGGCCACCTGGTGCTTCACGCCCAGCCGCAGCGCCACGTCCAGCACGCACACCGCGTGGCCACGCAGCTCCACGTACTCGCGCAGGTAGGACGGCCCGGTGGGCAGGGGCCGCGTCGCCGGCTGCAACAGGACCTCCTTCACGGAGTCCAGCGGCACGGCGAACTCGCGCTCGCCCACCGACAGGCGAAGCACGAGCATCGCGCCCGAGCGCGAGCGGCGCCGCGCGGCCTCCAGGGCCTCGCCCACGAGGTTGAGCAGCTCGTCCGCGCGGAAGGGCTTGGGCAGGAACGCTTCCGCGCCCAGGCCCAGGCACGCCTCCGCGCGCTGCTTCTCCGACGAGATGATGATGACCGGGATGTCCGTCGTGGCGACATCCGCCTTCATCTTCTGGAGCACCTCGTCCCCGTCCATCTCCGGCATGGACAGGTCCAGCAGCACCGCCGCCGGGCGCAGCCGGCCCACCTTCTCCAGCGCCTCACGCCCGTTGCTGGCCGTGTGGATGGTGTAGTGCCCGGAGAGGATGGCCCGCTCCAGCGCCAGGATGGCGTCGCTGTCGTCGACCAGCAGGAGGGACGGCAGGCTCACGGCTTCACACCCTGTTCAGGAACTGACGCACCGTCTTGGTCAGCTCGTCGTGCGATACGGGTTTCTGGATGAACGCGTTGGCGCCCGCCTCCGTGCCGCGCTGGCGCAGGTCCTCGCCCTTCTCCGCCGTCAGCAGGATGACCGGCACGCTCTTCACCTGCGCCTGGGCGCTGGCGCGCACCTCCTTCACGAAGGTGATGCCGTCCATGTTCGGCATGTTGATGTCGGCGATCACCACGCTCACCGGCACCAGCCTCAACAGCTGGAGCGCGCGCGCGGCGTCCTCCGCCTCCACGATGCTGACCTTGAGGTTCATCAGGTAGATCTTGAGGATGTTGCGGACGGTCGGGCTGTCGTCCACCAGCAAGACGTTGGTACTCACTGTGCCACGGCTCCTCGCACAGGCTCCGCGAAGTGCGGAGAGGTCTGCGCTGCATGGGTGATCCTACCGTGAGCGCTTCCGTGGGCGGAAGCGGGGGGCCCCCGACCGCCGGGATGCCGGGCAGGCAAAAGGTGGTTTCTTCCGACAAGGTTGGGAGGAATCAACCCTCCTTGGGCGTAGGGGTCGCCAGGACCCCTTCGGCCCCTTCCACCGTGTCCACCGGCGGCGCGCCCACCGAGTGATAACCGCCGTCCACGTGGACCATTTCGCCCGTCGTGCTCGGCATCCAATCCGACAGCATGGCGCACGCCGTCCTGGCCACATGGTCGTGGCTGTCCTTGTCGCTCCAGCCCAGCGGCGCCTGCTTGCCCCAATACTGCGCCAGGGCCTTGAAACCCGGAATCCCCTTCGCGGCGATGGTGGCCAGGGGGCCGGCCGCCAGCGCGTTGACGCGGATCCCCTTGGGGCCCAGGTCGCGCGCCAGGTAGCGCACCGTGGCCTCCATGGCCGCCTTGCACACGCCCATCCAGTCGTAGATGGGCCACGCCTGCCGGTTGTCGAAGTCCAGCGCGACGATGGCGCTGCCCGGCGGCATCAGCGGCGCGCACGCCATGGCCAGCTCCTTCACGGAGAAGGCGGAGACGCGGAACGCGGTCTGCACGCTCTCCCAGGGGGTGTTGAGGAAGTTGCCGCCCAGCGCGTCCTCGGGCGCGTACGCGATGGCGTGCAGCACGCCGTCCACGCGGCCCCACTTCTGGCGCAGCGCCTCCGTCAGGGCCGGGAAGTGCTCCGGGTTCGTCACGTCCAGCTCCAGCACCTCCGTGCCGGGCTTGAGCCGCTTCGCGCTGCGCTCCGTGAGCGACTTCGCCCGGCCAAAGCCGGTGAGGATGATTTCCGCCCCCTGCGCCAGCGCGTGTTCGGCGATGCCGAAGGCCAGCGACTGGGGGGTGAGCACGCCGGTGATGAGCAGCTTCTTGCCCTGGAGGAGCATGTCGGTACGTTCTCGCGAGAGAAGAGGAGAGGAGGGGGCGCGTGCTTAGCACTCCTTGGCCTCTGGGAGGGGGCCCCGGCCCCGATTCCCGTCCAACGCCGGATGGCCCCCGGACGGCATGAGGCGCCCCGGGTGTAGGTCCATTCAGCACGCCGGCCGCCCCCGGCCTTCTTTTGACCTCCTCCCAGCAGCGGGAATCCGGCGCTTGGTGAAGCTGGACTCACGTGGCGCATGACCCCATCTGCTCCCCTGGCCGAAGACAGGCGGCCGGGCGCCGGGGAGACTGCAACAAACCTGAGGCGAAAACCCCCCAACGCGTCGCCCTTCCAGTAAAAGACCCCCCGCCATGGCGAATTTCCAGGACAGCTTCCTCTCTGGTGCCAACATCGACTTCATCGAGGGGCTCTACGCGCGCTTCCTTGATGATCCCGGCAGCGTGGACTCGAGTTGGCGCGAGGTATTCGAGCGCAACAACGGCACGGGCCGCCCCATCTTCAACGCGAAGCAGTTGGAGGCCCCCGCGCCCGTCGTCCCCGAGGGCAAGGGCAAGGGCAACGGCAAGGCGAACGGAGCCGCGCAGGCCCCGGCCGCCGTCGCCGCGCCCGCGGCCCCGGTCGCGCCCGCGCAGGACATCGGGTTGCAGTCGAAGGTGGACCAGGCCATCACCGCCTTCCGGCTGCGCGGCCACCTGCGCGCGACGTTGGATCCGCTCGAGCGCCCGCGCCCGCCCCTGGGGCACGTCGCGGACGTGGCGTTGATGGACGAAAACCACTTCAACGCCAAGGAGCTGGAGCAGGCGGTGGAGTGCAACAACGTCTTCCCGCAGCAGCGCGTGCGCCTGTCGGACCTGGTGACGCGGCTGCGCCGCACGTACTCCGGCCACATCGGCGTGGAGTTCATGCAGATGCTCGACAGCGAGCGTCGCCGCTGGCTGATGCAGCGCATGGAGCACAGCGACAACCGCACGGCGTTCACGGTGGAGGAGCAGCGGCACATCCTCACCAAGCTGTCGTACGCGGAGGGCTTCGAGCACTTCCTGCACACGAAGTACGTGGGCGCCAAGCGCTTCAGCCTGGATGGCGGCGAGGCCCTCATCCCCATGCTGGACGCCCTCCTGGAGGTCGCCAGCGGCATGGGCCTGAAGGAGCTGGTCATCGGCATGGCCCACCGCGGCCGCCTCAACGTGCTGACGAACATCCTGGGCAAGAAGCCGGATCAGATCTTCAGCGAGTTCGACGGTCCCAAGGACCCCAAGGCGTACCTGGGCCGGGGCGACGTGAAGTACCACATGGGCTTCTCGTCGGACCACGCCACGCGCTCAGGGAAGAACGTGCACCTGTCGCTGGCCTTCAACCCCAGCCACCTGGAGTGCGTGGGCCCCGTGGTGGAGGGCCGCGTGCGCGCCAAGCAGGACCGGGGCGGAGACACGGACCGCACGGGCGTGATTCCCCTGCTCATCCACGGCGACGCGGCCTTCATCGGGCAGGGCGTGGTCGCGGAGACGCTCAACTTCGCGGGCCTCAAGGGCTACACGACGGGCGGCACGGTCCACGTCGTCATCAACAACCAGGTCGGCTTCACCACCGACCCGTCGGACTCGCGCTCCAGCATCTACGCCACCGCCATCGCGCAGATGTTGGACATCCCGGTGTTCCACGTGAACGGGGATGACCCGGAGGCGTGCGTCCACGTGGCGAAGCTCGCGGCGGAGTACCGACAGACCTTCAAGAGCGACGTGGTCATCGACCTCATCTGCTACCGCCGCTACGGCCACAACGAGGGCGACGACCCGTCCTTCACCCAGCCGTCGATGTACGAGATCATCCGCAAGCACCCGCCGGTGCGCGCGCTGTACGCGAAGGCGCTGGCGGAGCAGGGCCGCATCCCCGCGGAGGAGTCCGACGCGCTCAAGCAGCGCTGCTACCAGGACTTCGACGCGGCGCTCACCCGCGCCCGCCAGGAGAGCCAGTTCAAGGAGCCCAACGCGCTGGAGGGCCTGTGGAAGCCCTACAAGGGCGGCCTCCTGAAGAACGCGCCCCAGGTGTCCACCGCGGTGGAGAAGGCGACGCTGCGCGACGCGCTCCAGAAGCTGGCCACCGCTCCGGAGGGCTTCCAGGTGCACCGCGACGTGGAGCGCACCGTCCTCAAGAAGCGCCAGGGCATGCTGGAGACGGAGGAGCTGCAGTGGAGCGAGGGCGAGGCGCTGGCCTACGCCACGCTGCTGTCGGAGGGCTACGTCATCCGCCTGTCCGGCCAGGACAGCGAGCGCGGCACCTTCAGCCACCGCCACGCGGTGCTGCACGACGTGCAGACGGGCGAGGAGTTCGTCCCCCTGCGGCAGTTCCCCACCGGCAAGGCGGCGTTCAACGTCTACAACAGCCCGCTGTCGGAGATGGGCGTGCTGGGCTTCGACTACGGCTACAGCCTGGACGTGCCGGACGGCCTCACCATCTGGGAAGCCCAGTTCGGTGACTTCGCCAACGGCGCGCAGATCATCATCGACCAGTTCATCGCGGCGGCGGAGAGCAAGTGGCGCCGGCTGAGCGGCATCACGCTGCTGTTGCCGCACGGCTATGAAGGCCAGGGCCCGGAGCACTCCAGCGCGCGCCTGGAGCGCTTCCTGGACCTGTGCGCCGAGGACAACCTCCAGGTCTGCTACCCCACCACGCCCGCGCAGATCTTCCACCTGCTGCGCCGCCAGGTGCTGCGCCCGGTGCGCAAGCCGCTGGTCATCATGTCGCCCAAGAGCCTGCTGCGCCGCCCGGAAGCCACGAGCCGCATGGACGACCTGGCCAAGGGCGCCTTCCAGGAGATCATCCTGGATGCGAAGGCGGACCCGGCGAAGGTGAAGCGGCTGCTCTTGTGCAGCGGCAAGGTCTACTACGACCTGGCCAAGGCCCGGGACGAGCGCAAGGACGACACCATCGCCATCGTGCGGGTGGAGCAGCTCTACCCGTTCCCGCACGACGAGCTGTCGAACCTGGTGGCGAAGTTGCCCCAGTTGCAGGAGCTGTACTGGGTGCAGGAGGAGCCCCGCAACGCGGGCGCCTGGCACTTCATGTTCCCGCGCCTGCACGACCTGGTCTCCGGCCGCGCGCAGCAGCAGCCGGTGAAGTTGGGTTACATCGGCCGTGCCGAGGCCGCGAGCCCCGCCACCGGCTTCCCCAAGACGCACGATTACGAGCAGCAGCTCATCATCGAAGAAGCCATCCTCCGAGGAACCCAGAATGGCCGTTGAACTGAAAGTCCCGCCCCTCGGTGAGTCCATCACCGAGGCCGTCGTCGGCAAGTGGAACAAGAAGCAGGGCGACAGCGTCGCCGCGGACGAGCCGCTCGTCGTGCTGGAGACCGACAAGGTCACCATCGACGTGCCGTCTCCCGCCGCCGGCAGCATCGCGTCCATCGCCTTCAAGGAGGGCGACAAGGTCCGCGTGGGCGAGGTGCTGGGCACCATCGAGGCCGGAGGCGCCGGTGCCGCCGCCGCGTCTCCCGCCGCCGCCACGCCCGCGCCCGCCCAGGCCGCCGCTCCGGTGCAGTCCGCGCCGGCCGCCGCCGCCAGCGACGCGCGCATCACCCCCACCGCGAAGAAGATGGCGGAGGAGAACCAGGTGGACGTGGGCCAGCTCAAGGGCTCCGGCACCGGTGGCCGCATCGTGAAGGAGGACGTGCTGGGGCAGCTCAATCGCCCGGCCGCGCCCGCCGCCCCCACGC
>NZ_RAWD01000417.1:0-6896 GCF_003612065.1 Corallococcus sp. CA047B | reverse complement strand
GGCGTTGCCGACGGTGACGTTGAGCGTGCCCTGCGGGGGCGGGGGAGGAGCGGGCAGCTCCTTGGTGAGGGAGAAGGAGTCGAGCACGCCACCGTCCGTCTTCACGAGCTTCGCGGTGAGGGTGCCCTCCACGACGTCGACGTCGAGGAAGCCGTGGGCCGCGTCATCGCGAATGACGCTCCAGGAAGGGCGGGAGGTGGCGAAGGCGCGCAGCGTGGCGCCGCCGCCGCCCACGACGAGGTAGGGGATTCCGCGCTCGGTCTTGCCAGCCTCGGCGTCGCCCAGCATGGGCTTGCTGCGTTCGTAGTCGTGATCATGGCCGGTGAGGACCAGGTCCACGCCGTACTTCTCGAACAGCGGGCCGAACTGGCGGCGCATGGTGAGCTGCGAGCCGTGCTCGCCGCTGGACCAGGAAGGGTGGTGGAAGAAGACGACCTTCCACGGCTGCGTGGTGGCGGCCAGGTCCTTCTCCACGAAGGCCTTCTGCGCGGCGAGCGTGCACTTGGACGCGGACGCAAGGCCCACGGCGCAGTTCGAGTCGATGGAGACGAAGTGCACGTGGCCCCAGTCGAACGAGTAGTAGCGCTCCGAGCCTTCGGCGTTGTTGGTGGGCAGGTAGAGGTTGTCCAGGTAGGGCTGGGCCTCGTTGGTCACGTACTCGTGGTTGCCCGGGGTGGCGAACATGGGCACCTGCGCGAGCAGGGCGGCCATGGGGGTGAAGAGGTTCGTCTGGAATTCGGTCTCGGTGCCGGACGCGTAGGCGTTGTCGCCCAGCGCCACGAAGAGCTCCGGCTTGTTGGTGAGCATGGCGGCGGCGACCTTCTTCTGGTCGCTGCCGCCCGTGCCGAAGTCACCCACGGCGGCGAAGTGCACGCGCCGGGTGCCGCTGACGGGCGCGGTGCCGAAGGTCTTCGCGGGGGTCGTCTCACCGCACGCGTCCACTGAATACGTATAGGTGGTGGCGGGAGTCAGGCCGGTGAGGACCACGGCATGGATGCGCGCGGAGTCCGTGGAGCGCGCCACCGTGCTGGTGTTGCCGACGCCATAGCGGACCTGGGCCGATGAGCAATTCGAAGCGAGCCGGAACGCCACGGTGGCGGTGTCGGGACCCACGCGCTGCAGATAGGGATCACGCGGCAGGGCGAGCGCGGTACCCGCGGCGCAGCCCAGCACGAGCAGGGCAGCCAGGGGGGCGAGCGATAGAGACTTCGTCCGGTCCATGAATCCTCCGGCCCGAGACATTCGGGACCGGGGCCCAACCGTTCATGGTCGAACGTTCATCCGAAAAACGTCCCCGCAGGGGGAGACAGGCGGACGAGCGACGCGTGAGGCCGAAGGCTGTGTGAACAGGCCTTCACGGTGGTTCGTCAGGGTGAAGGCGGAACACAGCGAGCAGGCGGGCTTGCGGAGCCCGAACGCTGCATTACCCCTGAGTCCATGACCGGAATCGCTACCGAGACCCGCGAGTACACCCTGCCGGAAGGGTGCCCCGTGTGCGAGGCGGACCTGCCGGTGCGCGTGACGGCCCGAGGCCCGAACGCGGTCTGTACGCACTGCGGCTGGATGGGCCGCCCGCTCATCACCGTGACGCACCAGGGCCTGCGCGTGTCGTACGACGACGGCGCGCAGGCCTGAGCCCAGCGCTACGGCTTCTTCACATCGAACGAGACCAGCTCCTCGGTCCGTTCGCCTTCCTCGCGGACCTTGCCCACGCCGGGAACGAGCCAGTACATCCGCTGCTTCTCCTCCTTCACCTCGCCGCTCTTGTTCAGCTTGTCGCGCTGGACCTTGATGGCGTTGGTGAACGTGCCCGCGGGCGTCGTCACCGTCACGTCCTTCGCGAGCACCTTCCAGACGTAGGTCGGATCCTTCCCCTCCGTCCCGCCCGCGTCATACGTGATCAGCTCGCGCACCGCGTCCTGGTGCTCCCAGGGCACGGAGGCCGGCGCCGCCGCCAGCGACTTCATCATCGCCGGGGACCAGGTCGTCGCCCGGGTGCGCAGGCCATCCGTGATGTCCTCCTCGCGCAGGCGCACCACCAGCCCGTTCGTCAGCTCCAACTGCCACGAGTTCTCCTCGTACACCGTGCCCGTCGTCGCCGTGCGGTCCTGCTTGCTGTGCACCTTGATGGCCGTCATCTGCGTGTCCGGCACCGTCTCCGGCCCCAGCACCGTCACCGTCTTGTTGAACACCCCGCTCACCGGGTCGTTGATGCGGTAGGTCCACGTCGAGCCCTGCGTCAGCGGCCACAGCTTCGTGTATTCGTCCGGGTTGTTCTCCCCGCCGGTCTGCCCGTTGTCCGGCTGCACCGCGTCCCCCGGCAGGTCCACCGTGCCGTCCGGATTCGTCGTGGGCGCGCCGGGGTCGTTCCCCGTGGGCAGGCTTCCGCCACCACCACACGCCACCAGGGAGCCACACGCCGCGAACAGCACCGCCAGTTTCCTGAACTTCATGCCATCTCCTCCCGCGCGCCCTTGGCGCTCACCGCCGTCCACCGCAACCCCCGCAGGGATGACCCTTCCGTCTTGCCCAACGCCGCCGCCAGTGTCCCGGGCTCCGGCTCCTCCACTTCCAATTCCAACCGCCTGGAGGAGAAGTCCAACGCGCAGCTCTTCACCATCACGTTGCGCTCCCCCAGCGCCTTGCGCAGCGTCGCCTCCGCGCGCACCAGGTCGTCCGACTGCGCGGACAACACCAGCCGCTGCTTCGCGCCCGCCGTCGGCGACTCCTTCTTCTCGAACAGGTCCAGCACCAGCAGCAGCACCATCACGAACGCCGTGCCCACGCTCGCCAGCACCAGGTTGCCGTGGCCGCACGCCATGCCCAGGCCAATCACCAGGAAGAGGATGGCCGCGTCGCGCGGATCCTTCAGCCCCGAGCGGAACCGAACGAAGCCGCCCAGCCCCACCAGGCCGAACGCCTTCGCCACGCTGTCTCCAATCACCGCGGTGATGACCGCCGCCGCCGCGCACAGGAGGATCTGCGCCTGCACCATGTCCGACTTCGGCAGCGGCTTGCCCATCACCAGCCGCCAGGGCCGCGACGACAGCAGCGCTCCGATGAGCGCCGCCGCCACCAGCCTCGGCAGCATCGACGCCATCGACAGCGACTGAAGCTCCCGCTCCACGTCCTGGAACATCGTCGCGAATGGACCTTCCATGGGCGTCATGCTTCCTGCCGTCCCAGGTGGGCCGTGGACGTCTCCACCGAGGGCCGCACCGTGCGCGCCGCCTGCTCCAGGAGCCGGGCCTGCGCCACCACCGCATAGGCGTTGCGCAGCACCGGCAGGCTCCCACCCTGCTCCGAAAGCACCCGCTCCAGCAGCGCCCGCGTCTCCGCCACCAGCGGCAGCCCCCGCATCGAGGACACCACCGTCGCCGGCCACCGGCGCGCCGAGGAGGCCCGCAGCCTCCACGCCCGCGGAACATCCATTCCGTCCACGGAGTCCAGCGCCTCCTTCGTGAGCGGCGCCCCCCGCTCGCGCATCTCCCAGGCCCGGGGCGAATCCACCCCGGTGAGCGAGCGCAGCACCAGCTTCAGCGCGCCCTTCTCCAACTGCTCGCGCAGCCCCAGCGCCAGCGGCGTCTCCAGCCCCGTGGTGCTCTTGAGCACCGAAAGCCGGTCGTGCTTGAGCAGCACCTCGCGCAGCGCCTCCGCGCGCTCCGTGGCAAGCCCTCCCAGGCTGCGCGCCACCTCGGCGTACAGCTTGCGCTGCATGCCCGCCTCGCGCACCACCCAGGACTCCTCACCATCCACCCCGGCCAGGCCCAGCAGCACCGCGCCCAGGTGGCCATCCTTCATGCCGCGCTCCCGCAGCGCCCACGCCTCCGGCGAGTCCTGGCGCTTGAGCCCCTCCAGCACCGCCGCCGGCGCCTGCGCGTACAGCCGCTGGCGCAGCGCGTGCGAGCGCGGGGAGGTGACGAACCCCAGGCCCTCCGCCACGTCCACCGGCACGCTCGGCGCCAGCACCTCGCGCAGCGTCCACGCCGTGTCGTCGTCCAGCCCCGTCAGGCTTCGAGCCACCAGCCCCGGCAGCCGCTCCGCGTACGCCAGCCGGCGCTGGTGCGCGGGCAGGCCGGGGATGCCATTGAGCAGCCACACCGCGAGCTGCGGCTCGCGCGCCTCCAGGCCGTCCAGCGCGTGGAAGAAGCGCTCTTCCACATCGTCCACCGACGGCACGCCCGGCAGCGGCGGGGCAGGGGCCGGCACCATCCGCTGCACCGGCTGCTCGCGGCCCTCCAGCCGCGCGACGACGGCCTCCACCAGCCGCTGCTCCAGCATGCGCAGGGGCTGATCGTTGTTCTCCAGGATGATCCACCGCGTCGGATCCTTCCGGGCCTGCTCCAGGAACGCCTCGCGCACGCGCACCGCCAGCCCCGCGCCCACCAGGCCCTTGCGGCTGTCCGTGTCGTTGGCGCGCCCGCTCTGCAGCTTGCCCAGCCGCTTGCGCAGCCGCGCCAGGTCCGGATCCACGTCCACCAGGATGACCAGGTCCGGCCACAGGCCCTGCGACGCCAGCTCGCAGGCGGGCAGGAGCGCGTTCTCCTTCAGGCCCCGCCCCCCCGCCGTCAGCGCGAGCTGCGAGTACAGGTAGCGGTCGGTGATGCACACCTCGCCCCGCTTGAGCGAGGGCGCGATGACCTCCTCCAACTGCTGCGCGTCCCGCGCCAGGTTCAGGAAGAACTCGGCGCGCGGACCCATCTCCAGCAGCCGCGAGTCCCGCGTCAGCTCCCGGATGCGCCGGGCCGTGGGCGACTGCAATTCGCCGCCTTCCCGCGCATGTGTCACTTTGTAGCCCATCCGCTTGAGCCGCGCGGTGAGCAGGTTGGAGAGCGTCGTCTTGCCGCTGCCGTCAATGCCTTCGAAATCGATGAACACGGTACCCTATCCCCCTGCAACCCCAACCCCGGCCGCGGCGAAGGCATGCACCCTCGCCATTCCTTCCGCGAACTTGCTGTAGGCCGGCGCGCCCCCCGGATTGAGGGCCGCCAGCCACTCGGGCAGTTCCGCCCCGAGGTGCTTCACCTCCACCACCACCCGCGAGTCCTCCCACAGCGGCATTCCCAGTCGTTCCACCGTCAGCGCGGTGGGCGACAACGCCAGCTCCGGCGACACCTGGTGGAAGCCGATGTCCCGGTCCACCGTCACCCGCCACGCCTGCGACACCTGATACACGTGCCGCCGGTACGTCACCGCCAGCACCGGCATCAGGCTGCCGCCCGCGATGAGCGGCAACAGGCTCACCCCGCCGCGAATCGCCCGGCCCAGCTCCGCGCGCGGAACCCAGACACGCCGCTTCTGCGTGAGCCCGCCGCGCTCGCGCTTCACCTCCAGCACCACGCGCTCACGGCCCGCCGTGCCCACGTCCGGCGAGTACTCCTTCGTCCTCACCTTGATGCAGTTGTCCGGCGTGTGGATGGCGCGCTCGGCCAGCGGATACCCCTGCTTGTCGAAGTACACCGACACGATGCGCGTGGGCGGTGGCAGCCCCCCGCCCAGCTCCTGCGACAGCTGGGCGCACACCGCCCCGGCCTCGGAGCCTTGCAGCACCACCTTGAATTCACGGCGCAACTTGGTGACTTCGCCTTCAGCGAACGAGATCATGTCCGTGTCTCCTCACCGGAAGCGGGTGGCGAGCTGCAATGACAGCTCAAGTGCGGGCTCCAGGTCCCCCGGCCGGAGCGCACGCTCGGCCTGGACCTGGGCCTTGAAGGAATCCGCCAGCAACACGTTGAAGCCCCCCGTCAGCGCATGGCCCTGCGCTTGAATTCCACCCTGCAATTGCAACGCCTCCGCCCCCACCATGGGCTGCACGGCCCAGCCTTCGCGGCCCACCGGCACCGTCCAGTACGCCAGCACCGACTGCGACATGAAGGGCCCCAGCGCCAGCTGGCCGCGCGCCACTTCGCCGGTCAATGACAGACCCCACAGCGTCACCTCCGCGTCCGCCGCCGTCGCGTAGCGCTGCGTCCCGTCGATGACCTGCGTGAGGTAGGTGCTCGCGCCCACGGTGAGGAACTTGAAGGGCCGCACGCTCAGGCGCGCCGCGCCGTCCTCGCTCAGCCGCTCCCCGCCCGGGCCCTCGCCGCCCTCGAAGAGGCCCGCGGACAGCTTCAGGCCCCAGGCCTCCTTGAGCCGCACCTCGCCCATCAATCCCAGACGCCGGCCGCCCAGGCCGTTGGTGTCCGTGAGGTAGTCCTCCACCAGGCCGCGCCCCTGCAGGGGCAGGCTCCACGCGGATTCCAGCGAGCGCTGGAGGAAGGGCGACTTGAAGCGGCCCGCGTACAGGCGCAGCCGCTTGGAGTCATCCGCCAGCCGCACGAAGGCGTCCTTGAGGATCGTCTTGGAGGCGAGATCCGCGCTCACCTCCGCCTCCAGGTTGGACAGCGACGCGGCCACGCCCACGCGCGCCGACTCGATGCCCAGGTCGCGCTGATACTTCTGGCGCTCGTCGGCGGTGCCCTGCGCGAACACGCGGCCGAACACCCGGATGCGCTGCTGCGTCTTGCCCTTGTCGTCCGCCTTGTCCGCTTCGTCCGGCGCCTCGCCCAGCGTGTCCGCGCCCTTGTTCTTCTTCTTCGCGCCCGGCGCGGCCGCGTCGGGCACCGGCGCGCTGGGGGCATCCACCTGCTCCGGCGCGCCCCTCACCGGACCCTGCGCGGGGCCAGGCATCGCCTGCGCCACCGCGCCGTCCAGCGCGTCGCCCGACGCCGCCTTGGAAGCGTCCTCGCCGTCGCCGCCGTCGCCGTCGCCGTCGCCGTCTTCACGGGCGACGTGGAGCGGTTGATCCGCGTCCTCCGGCGCCGGGTCCTCCACCGGTTCGGCTCCCGCCACCGCTGGAAGGCCCAGGAGGACCGCGACGAGCCATCCCCGCCGCCATCCCTTCTCCTCCATCC
>NZ_RAWD01000416.1:0-6909 GCF_003612065.1 Corallococcus sp. CA047B | reverse complement strand
GCTCCGGACGGCCCACGTAACCGCGCGTCACCACCGCCCCGCCCACGTACAACTCTCCCGCCACCCCTCGCGGCACCGGACGCCCGCTCGCGTCCAGCACGTACATCCGCGCGTTCCCAATCGGACGGCCCAGCGCTAGCGTCGCCGTGCCTTCCTCCCACGCCCCTTCCACCGCGTTCGTCAGCACGCCGACCGTCGTCTCCGTCGGGCCGTAGTGGTTGAAGACCGCGCACTCCGGCGCCAGCCGCTGCACCGTCTCCACCAGTGTCCTGTCCGACGCCTCGCCGCCCACCACCAACCGCTTCAGCGGCGGCACCTGCTTCGCGTTCGGCCCGCTCAAGAGCGCACGCAGGTGCGAGGGCACCACCTTCAGGCCCTCTACCCGATGCGTCTGCATGTACGCGCCCAACGCTTCCGCGTCCGACGCCACGTCCTTCGCGACGAGGTGCAGCGTCCCCCCTCCGCACAGCATCGGGAACACCGCCGTGTGCCCCAGGTCCGCCGCCAGCGTCGTCACCGACGCGAAGCTCATTCCCTCCACCAGCCTCAGCCGGCCCCGAATCGTCTCCACGTAGTTGGCCAACTGCCGGTGCTCCACCACCACGCCCTTCGGACGTCCCGTGCTGCCCGACGTGAAGATGGCGTACACCGCGTTTCCACCCAGCGCGCCCGACTCCACACGCGTCGTGTCCGCGGCCACGTCCTCCACGATCAGCGTCTGGCAACCCAGGTTCGCCACCGCGTTCGCGTACGCCCGCTGCGTCACCACCACGCGCAGGCTGGCGTCATCGACGATCGCCTTCACACGCGCCGTCGGGAACGACGTATCCATCGGCACGTAGCCCCCGCCTGCCTTGAGGATGCCCAGCATCCCCACCACCGCCTCCACCGTGCGCTCCACGTACAGGCCCACCAGCGCCTCGGGACCGACGCCCAGCTCGCGCAGCCGCTTCGCCACCCCATTCGCGCGCGCGTCCAGCTCCGCGTAGGTGAGCTGACGGCCATCCGCCACCACCGCCACGGCTCCAGGCACCCGCTTCGCCTGCGCCTCGAACAGCGTGTGGATGCACTCCGACGGCACCGCTTCCGCCGTCTGGTTCCACGTCTTCAACACCTGCTGACGCTCGGCCGGATCCAGCAGCGGCAGCGCCCCTACGGACACGTCCGGGTCCGCCACGAGGCCCTCCAGCAGCACCCGCAGGTGCTCCACCATCCGCTCCACCGTCGAGTGCTCGAACAGATCGGCGCTGAACATCATCGCGCCCTGGAAGCCCGAGGGGGCATCGCTCAGCGACAGGTTGAGTTCGAACTTGGCCGTCTGGGTCTCCATCTCCACCCGGCGCAGGGAGAGGTCGCGAAGCGTCAGCTCCGTATCCACCTCCGTGTTGAGCACGAGCATCGCCTGGAACAGCGGCGTGCGGCCCAGATCGCGCTCCGGACGCAGCGCATCCACCAACCGCTCGAACGGCACCTGCTGGTGCACGAACGCTCCGAGCGTCGTCTCCTTCACGCGCGCCAGCACCTGCCGGAAGCTGTCAGCCGGAGCCAACCGCGTGCGCAGCACCAGCGTGTTGAGGAACAACCCGACGAGTCCCTCCACCTCCGCCTGGGTGCGACCCGCCACGGGTGTGCCCACGCTGACGTCGTCCTGGCCGCTGTAGCGCGACAGCAACACCTGCCACGCGGCGAGCAGCACCATGAACGGCGTCGCGCCCTCGCGACGGCCCAGGGCCCGCAGTGCGTCGGTTAGCTCCTTGGACCACCGCACGGGCACCGAGCCTCCGCGCGCCGACAGCGTCGCCGGACGCGCCTTGTTCGTCGACAGCTCCAACGCGGCGGGAGCCCCGTCCAACTGCCGGCGCCACCATCCGACTTGCTCCTCCAGCGCCTCACCTCGCAGCCAGTCCCGCTGCCACACGGCGTAATCCGCGTACTGCACCGGCAATGCAGGCAGCTCCGCTTCGCGCTGCTCCAGACGGGCGGCGTAGAGCGCCACCAGCTCCCGCACCAGCACGCCCGCGGACCAGCCGTCGGAGACGATGTGGTGCATCGTCAGCAGCAACAGGTGCGTGCGCTCACCGGTTCGCAGCAACGTCACGCGCAGCAGCGGTCCTTGAAGCAGATCGAACGGCCGCACCGCGTCCGCCCGGGCCAACCGCCACGCCTCCTGCTCACGCTCAGCCTCACCCAGCGCCCGCAGGTCCACCGCCTCCAGCAGGAACGCTGGCGCTTCGGA
The DNA here is from genome assembly GCF_003612065.1 of Corallococcus sp. CA047B. Taxonomy (NCBI): domain Bacteria; kingdom Pseudomonadati; phylum Myxococcota; class Myxococcia; order Myxococcales; family Myxococcaceae; genus Corallococcus; species Corallococcus sp. CA047B. Next base: position 4,673 of record NZ_RAWD01000416.1, on the reverse strand, counting down.
GATGCGCTGGAACGGCTTGCCGTCCTCCGCGTGGAACGTCGTCCGCAGGGTTTCATGTCGGCGGATCAGCGCGTTGAAGGCCTGCTCCAGCGCGGCCGCGTCCAGCGTGCCCTCCAGCCGCAGGACGCTGGGGATGTTGTAGAGCGCGGCCTGCGGATCCAACTGCTCCAGGAACCACAGCCGCTGCTGCGCGAACGAGAGCGGCAGCACGCCGGTGCGCGGCGCGGGCGTCAGCGGAGGCACGCGGGGCAGTGACTGCTCCCGGGCGGCCTCCACCCGCGCGGCGAGCGCTGCGACGGTGGGGGCCTCGAACAGCGCGCGCAGCGGCAGCTCCACCCCGAGCGCGGCGCGGATGCGGGAGATGGCCTGCGTCGCCAGCAGCGAGTGGCCTCCCAGCTCCAGGAAGTCATCGTGGATGCCGACCTGGGACACGCCCAGCAGTTCCTTCCAGGTCGCGGCCAGCGTCTCCTCCACGGGCGTGCGCGGAGCGACGTAGGTCGGTCCCTGTTCGGTGCGGACCGCGTCCGGCGCGGGCAGGGCCTTGCGGTCCACCTTGCCGTTCGGGGTGAGCGGCATCGCGTCCAGGACGACGAAGGCCGAGGGCACCATGTGCTCCGGGAGCTTGTCGTCCAGGTAGCGCCGCAGCGTCCCGGCCTCCACCTGTTCGTCCTCCATGGGCACGACGTAGGCGACGAGGCGCCGGTCTCCGGCCACGTCCTCGCGGGCGAGCACGACGGCCTCGCGCACCGAACCGGCCCCCGCCAGCGCGGCTTCAATCTCCCCCAGCTCGATGCGGAAGCCGCGCACCTTGACCTGATGGTCGGTGCGGCCGACGAACTCCAACAGGCCATCCGCGCGGTAGCGCACGAGGTCGCCCGTGCGGTACAGGCGCGCTCCCGGTTCCTCGCTGAACGGATCCGGCACGAAGCGCTCCGCCGTCTGCTCAGGGCGGCCCAGGTAGCCCCGGCCCACGCCGGCCCCGCCGATGAACAGCTCGCCCGGGATGCCCACGGGCACCGGCGCGCGCGCCGCGTCCAGGACGTAGACGCGCACGTTCGGATACGGCCGGCCAATGGGCGGCGTCCCCGAACCCGGCGCGCACACCGCGCTCGTCACGGTGATGCTCGCCTCGGTGGGCCCGTAGGAGTTCACGAAGCGCCGGCCGTTCGCCCAGCGGTCCATCAGCTCCGCCGAGCACGCCTCCGCGCCCGTCACCACCGTCCGGAGCGTGGGGAAGTCCTCGGAGGACAGCACCGCCAGCGTCGAGGGCAGGAGCACCGACGTGGTGATGTTCCGCTCGCGCATCAGCCGCGTCAGCTCCGGACCGGGTTGCAGCGCTTCGCGGGGCGCGAGCACCAGCGTTCCGCCGCCCGTGAGCGTGGCGAAGATCTCCAGCAGCGACACGTCGAAGCTCATCGACACGAACTGGAGCGTGCGCGTGCCTGGACGCACGTCGAAGTCCGGCACGGCGCGGGTCAGCGTGTTGACGATGCCCCGGTGCTCGACGAGCGCGCCCTTGGGCTGGCCGGTGCTGCCCGACGTGTAGATGACGTACGCCAGGTTGCGGCCTCCGGCGAGCCGGGGCAGGTCCTCGGACGACTGGCGCGAAAGGCTCGCGGCGTCGGAGTCCACGCACACCAGCTGCTCGCCGCGCGAGGGCAGCTCGTCCGCGATCTCCTCGCGCGTGACGAGCACCGGCACCCGCGTATCCTCCAGGAGGAAGGCGAGCCGGTGCGACGGATACGCGGGATCCATGGGCACGTACGCGCCCCCCGCCTTGAGGATGCCCAAGAGCGCCATCAGCAGCTCCGGGGAGCGCTCCAGGCACACGCCCACGCGGACCTCCGGCCCCACGCCGAGGCCCCGCAGGTGCCGGGCCAACTGGTTCGCGCGCGCGTTCAGCTCGCGGTACGTCCAGCGGGTCTCATTCCATTCCACCGCGACGCCGTCAGGCGTGCGCGCGACCTGCGCCTCGAAGAGGCCGTGCAGCGACGCCTCGTCCTCCAGGGGCGCCCGGGTCTCGTTCCAGTCCTTCAGCACCTGACGCCGCTCGTCCAGCGTCAGGAGCGGCAGGTGGGTGACGCGGAGGTCCGGCTTCGCGGCAGCAATGCCCTCCAGCACCGTGCGCCAGTGTCCGAGCAGCCGGGTCATGGCCTCCGTGTCGAAGCGCGACGACTGGTAGGACAGCCGCAGGCCCAGCTTCTCGCCGGGGATGACGGCGGGCGCCAGCGGCAGCGTCATCCGCTCGCGACCGTCGAAGTCGCGCACGTCCAGGTTCCGGAAGCGCTGCCGGAGCGAGGCGTCGAGCGGGTAGTTCTCCACGACGACGAGGCTCTCGAAGAGGGGCTTGCCCCGGGGCAGCTCGCTCCAGGCCTGCACCTGGACCAGCGGGCCGTGCTCGTGGGCGACCAGCGCCACCTGCTGCGTCTGGAGCGCCTGGAGCCAGGACACGAGCGTGTCGTCCGGCTCCAGCCGCACCCGGAGCGGCAACGAGTTGATGAACAGGCCCATCATCCCGTCCACCCCGGCCAGGTCGGCGGGACGGCCGGAGACGGTGGTGCCGAAGACGACGTCCGACTCACCGCTGTAGCGGAGCAGCAGCAGGGCCCACGCCCCCTGCACCACGGCGCCCAGGGTGAGCTGGTGGCGACGCGTGAAGGCCTCCAGCGCCGACGTCACCTCCGCGGAGAGGGAAATCTCCTGGGAGCCATGCCGGTGGACGGACTCGCTGTCGTCGGCACCGGGCCCCTTGTCGAGCGGCAACGGCGTGGGCGCGGTGAAGCCCGCCAGCCGCTCGCGCCAGTAGGCCTCGGAGCGGGCCGGGTCCTGTCGCCGCAGCCACGCGATGTAGTCCCGGAACATCGGACGCGAGGGCGCCAGCGCGGGCTGCCCTCGCGTGAGCGCGTCGTAGCAGCCGAACAGGTCCTGGACCACCAGCCCCAGGCTCCAGCCATCCAGGATGGTGTGGTGGAAGCTCCAGACGATGCGGTGGACGTACGTGTCCAGCCGCACCATCGCCACGCGCATCAGGGGCCCCTGCACCAGATCGAAGCCCTGGGCCCGGTCCTGCTCCAGGTAGGTCTCCAGCCGCTGCTGCTGCTCCGCGGGCGACAGGCCCCGGCAGTCGATCTCCCGCCACGGCAGCGACGCCTGACGGCGCACCACCTGCAACGGCTCCTCCAGCCCTTCCCACAACAGCGTCGTGCGCAGCACCGGGTGCCGGGCAATCAGCGTCTCCCACGCGCGCCGCAGCGCCTGCGTGTCCAGCTGCGCGTGGAAGGCCCAGGAGAGCTGCTCGAAGTACACGCCCGACGTCGGCGCCAGCAGCGCGTGGAAGAGCATGCCCTGCTGCATCGGGGAGAGCGGGTAGATGTCCTCGAACCCATCCACCTTCGCCTGCACCTGCGACAGCGTGCGCGCGTCCAGCTTCGCCAGGGGAAAGTCCGCCGGCGTGAATCTCGCCGCGTCCTCCGTCTGACGGCCCGCCACCAGCGAGCGCAGGGCTTCCGTGTACGCCCGCGCGAGGGCCTCCACTGTTGCCCTCGTGTGGAGCGCTTCGCTGTACGTCCACGTCACTTCCAGCTGGCCTCCCACCACCAGCCCGTTCACCTCCAGCACGTGTCCGCGCTGTCCGCCCTCCCCCATCGCCGGGCCCGAGGACTCCTTCGCGAGGGAGAAGTCGCCCGCTCCCGCCGCCAGCGCGTCGAACTGCCCCAGGTAGTTGAAGGCCACCTGCGCCTTCGGCGCCTGCTTCAGCTTCGCCACCACCGACTCGGGGCCCTGGTAGCGCAGCAGGCCGTAGCCCACGCCCTTGCCAGGCACCTGCCTCAGCGTGTCCCGCACCGCGCGCAGTGCGTCTCCGGGCGTGCCTGCTTCCGGCACCTCCAGCACCACCGGGTACAGCGACGTGAACCAGCCCACCGTGCGCGTCACATCCGCGTCCGCGAAGAGGTCCTCACGGCCGTGGCCTTCCACATCCACGCGCACCTGAGACTGCCCGGACCACTTCGTCAGCACGCGCGCCAGTGCCGCCACGAGCACTTCGTTCACCGTCGCCCGGTAGGCCGCCGGCACTTCCTGCAACAGCACCCGCGTCGCTTCCGCGTCCAGCTTCGCCAACACGCCGCGTGCGGAGGCCACGGTGTTCTCGCCCACCGTGTCCAAGGGCAGCGCGGGAACCTCACGCGACTGCGACAGCCACCAGGTGGCTTCCTTCTCCAGCTCCGGGCCTCGCGCGTACGTTTCCAGCTTGCGCGCCCAGGCCTGGAAGGACGTCGTCTTCGCTGGCAACTCCACCGCTCGGCCTTCTCGCCGCTGCACGTAGGCCGTGCCCAGGTCCTCCAGCAGCACGCGCCACGACACGCCGTCCACCACCAGGTGGTGCACCACCAGCAGCAGGCGTGACGTCCGCCCCGCTCCGCGCTCCATCAGCAGCGCGCGCAGCAGCAGTCCTTCTTCCAGCCGCAGGCTCGCGTGGAGTTCCTTCGCGGCGGCGGCCATCGCCGCCTGCTGTGCCTCGTCGTCCTCCGCGAGCGATGACAGGTCGAGCCGTTGCAGGAGGGGCCCGTGGCCCACGCCCGCGTTGTGCTGCGTCCAACCGGAATCGCCACGCACGTAGCGCATCCGCAGCGCGTCGTGGTGCTCCACCAACGCTCGCAGTGCTTCCTCCAGCC
>NZ_RAWD01000415.1:0-6925 GCF_003612065.1 Corallococcus sp. CA047B | reverse complement strand
CTGCTGGTCCATGGACACCTGGGGCTGATGGCGGGCCTGCGACGGCGCCCGGCACCGGCCGCGAAGCCGTTCGAGCCGCCTTCGGTGACCCTCATCCGCCCCATCCGGGGCCTGGACGTGGAGGCGCGGCAGAACGTGCGCGCGCTGCTGGAGCTGGACTATCCCGGCGAGTGGGAGGTGCTGTTCGTCTTCGACAGCGAGGAGGACCCGGCGTTCGCTCCCACCCGGGAGGAGGTCCTCCGGCATCCGACGCGCGCGAGGCGGGTGGAACTTCTGGTGGCGGGCGAGCCCCCCGAAGGCCTGACGGGCAAGCTCAATGCCATGCAGGTGGGGGTGGAGCGGTCGCGGTGCACGCTGGTGGCCTTCAGTGATTCAGATACGCGGCCCGCGCCCGGGGTGCTCACGGCGCTGGTGGGAGCGCTGCTGGAGGACGCGCGCACGGGCGCCACGTTCGCGCCCGTCTACGCGGTGGCGGACGCGCCCCTGGCGGGCGACGTGGGCTACGGGCTGCTGGTGAATGCGTGGTACGGCGCGTTGGTGGCGCGCACGGCGCAAGCGGACGGCGCGCTGCCCTTCATCATGGGGCAGTTGATGGTCTTCCGCCGCGAGGCGCTCGCGGCCATTGGCGGCGTGCGCTGCGCCGCCGGTCAGCTCGTGGATGACATGTACCTGGGGCGCAGGTTGCACGAGGCCGGGTGGAAGAACCGCGTCATCCACACGCCCCTGCGCATCGTCACCGGACAGCTGGAGCTGCGCGCGTTCCTGCGCATCTTCCGGCGGTGGATCCTCTTCTCGGAATCGGGCCTGCCCTGGGGCTTCGCGCGACCCAACTGGGTGCGAGGGATGGTGAGCTGGATTGCGTGGGGAGGCCTGGCGGTGGCGGTGGCGCGCAGGGCCTGGGGGCGCGCGGCCGTGGCGGCGCTGCCAATCGGCTTCTCCGTGTGGAGCCAACTGGGGCTCCAGCGGGCCCATCACGGGCCGCGCGTCGCGCTTCGTCACTACTGGGTGCCGGCGGTGCTGCCGCTGCTGGGCGCGGGGGTGGTGCTGTCCGCGCGACTGTCGCGCGAGGTGGAGTGGCGTGGCAGGGGCTACCGGCTGGATGCGAAGGCGCGCCTGGGGGAGGCCCAGCCGGCCCGGGCCAGCCTGTAGACGGGACGGCGGACACGACGATGCAGCCAGCTGCCCATCTGTTCCACCGCGCTCGCCACGGCGTCCCGCAGGGGAGGCCCGGAGGCGCGCAGCAACGGCGCGGCGGACCGCAGCCGGCCGGCCTGGGCCTGCGGCGACAGCATGGCGATGAGGGCATGGCCGACGACCCTCAGGTACTCGCGGGTCATCACCCGCATGCGCGGCTCCTCGGAGGAGAGCAGGGCCATGGAGGCGCGCGCGCCGCGCGGGCTGTGCTCCCAGTAGTGCAGGAGGCCCTGGCGCAACGCCCGCATGCCCTCGTCATGTCGGGCGAAGGCGCTGTAGAGCGCGGAGGCGAGCGCCACGCGGGTGCGCTGCGCCGGCCGTCGCTCGCGCGCGTAGTGTTCGAGCGCGCGGTGGATGGGCCCCGGATGGCGTCGCAGCGCTTCTTGGAGGGCGCGGGCATCGTGGAAGCACGACGCCATGCCACTGGCGGTGAGCGGATGGCAGCACGCGGCGGCGTCGCCCACGAGCACCGCGCTCTCCACCCAGACTGTCTCCGCCAGCCAGTCGTCGTTGGAGGCCATGCGCGGGGCGGGCCCTTCCTCCAGCGCCCGCCAGACTTCGGCCTTCAGACCGGAGGGCAGGGTGTGCAGCAGCTCCGGGTGGCCCTTCAAGGTCTGGGTGGTGCTGCCCAGGGGGAGATCGACCATCACCCGCGCCACGCCGGGCTGGATGGCATAGGCCAGCACGTGCAGGGGGCCTCCCACGAACTGGTGACCGTGTCCCGGGTGGGTCAGGCAGGCGCTGTCCACGGTGACGCCCAGCATGGTGGAGATGCGGGCATGGTGCTCGGCGATGCCCAGCATCCGCCGCACGGGCGACGCGCGTCCGTCCGCGGCCACGAGCAGCCGGGCGTGGAGGGTGTGCTCGGCGCCCTGTTGGGAGAAGCGCAGGCGGACACCTCTCGCGTCGTTGTGCTCCACGGCCGTCACCCGGGCCCGGCCGAGCAGGGTGACGCCGGGGCGCCGGGCCACCGATTCCAGGAGGGAGTTGGTCAGGGTGGCATGGTCCAGCGACAGTCCGGTGACCCCGCTCCCATAGGGCAGGATGAGGGTGCGCGCAGGGGCCTGGAAGCGCACGGCGAACCCGCGCACGGGCTGGGACTGCCAGGCGTCCACGACGTCCCCGAAGCCCAGCGCTCGCAGGTCCCGCACGCCGGTGGGGTGGAGCAGCTCCCCCGCGAGCTGTTTGTGGCGGTCCACGCCCGCGTCCACCAGCAGGACGGACAGCCCCAGCTCGGCGAGCGCGGCCGCCACCGCGCACCCCGCGGGCCCACCTCCGGCAATCACCACATCGACGTCCCCCACGCGGCCCTCACCCGATTCTGGATCCACCTGTCTGTGATTGATGACTTAGCCATTGAAGCAAGACGACGCACGCAGAGGAGGCAGGCATGGTTGCGCCAGGAGAGTCGTTTTGCCGTACGCAGCTCCCCCGGGTGTCCCGGACGTTCGCGCTGAATATCCCGCTGCTGCCCGAGCCCCTGGACCTGGCGGTGACGGTGGCCTACCTGCTGTGCCGCATCGCGGACACGTTGGAGGACGAGGCCCCGGGGCCGCTCCAGGGGGGATTGCTCGACGCGCTGGCGGACCTCGTGGAGCTGGGACCGGACTGGGAAGCGCGTGCCCGGGCCTTCGCGCGGCGGGCGGGGGGCGCGCTGCGAGAGGAGGCCCCCGTGGCGGAAGCAGCGCTGCTCGCGGGGACGCCCACGGTGCTGGAGACCCTGGCGTCGCTCCCCTCCTGGGTCCACCCACACATTTCCCGGTGCGTGCGCACGATGACGGGCGGGATGAAATCCATCCAACGCATGCACGGGGGCAGCGGTCACATCGAGGGGTTGCCCGACCTCCAGGCGACGTTCATGTATTGTTATTACGTCGCGGGCGTGGTGGGCGAGATGCTGACCGGCCTCTTCATCGACCACTCACCGTGGGTCGCCGAGCGGCGGGCCCGGCTCACGCAGCGAGCCCTCGCTTTTGGCAGGGCCCTGCAGCTCACCAACATCCTGAAGGACGTGCGCGAGGACCTGGACCGCGGAAGCTGCTGGCTGCCAAGGGACCGGATGGCGGCGCACGGGCTTTCGCCCGAAACGCTCACCCGGCCGGCCGACCGCGCGCGGGCGGTCGCGCTGATGCATGAGCTGGTGGCGGTGGCGCGCCGGGAGCTGGACGTCGCGCTTGAATACTCCCTGGCGCTCCCCCCCGAAGAGCCGGGACTGCGGCTGTTCTGCCTGTATCCCCTCTTCTTCGCGGTGATGACGCTCAACGCGGTGGAGGGCAATCCCGCGGTGTTCGACCCCGAGCCGGTGAAGATGCGCCGGGAGTCGGTGGGACTGTTGATGCAGCTCACGCAGGAGCGGGTGGCGTCGGATGCCGCGCTGCGGGCGCTCTATGCCGAATGTTCGCGAGCATCCCAGGGGGCGGAGGCGATGTGGTGATGCAGCGGGCCCGCGACGTGCTGGCCCGGACCCAGGAGGCGGATGGCTCCTGGAAGGGCGACTACGGCGGCCCGCTCTTCCTGACCCCGGTGTATGTGGCCGGGCTGTATGTGATGGGGCGGGCCCCGGACGCGCGCACCCGCGAGGGGATGCTCGCCCACCTGCGGGCCCACCAGAACGACGATGGGGGCTGGGGGCTGGACGTGGAGTCGCGAAGCCTCGTCTTCACGACGGTGCTCAACTACGTGGCCCAGCGGTTGATGGGCGTCGATGCCACCGACCCGGACCTCGTGCGCGCGCGGGCGTGGTTCCTGCCCCGGGGCGGTCCGCTGGGCAGTGGTTCCTGGGGGAAGTTCGTCCTCGCCCTCCTGGGGCTCTATGACTACGACGGGTTGACCCCCATTCCTCCGGAGCCGTGGCTGCTGCCGCGATGGCTGCCATTCCATCCGTCGCGGCTGTGGTGTCACTGCCGCATGGTGTACCTGCCCATGGGCTGGCTGTATGGCCGCCGGGCCCGCGCGGTGGAGACGCCCCTGTTGGCCCAGGTGCGCCGCGAGCTGTATCCCCAGTCCTACGCCGCCGTGGACTGGAAGGAAGCGCGCAACCGGGTGGCCGCGTCCGATGCCTACACCCCCCGGAGTGGGTGGCTTCGCGCCGTGAACCGGGCGCTGGGCCTCTACGAGCGGGTCCACCCGAAGCGGCTGCGCGCCCGTGCGCTGGAGGAGTGTCTGGCGTTGATTCGCGGGGAGGATGAAGCCACGCATCACCTCTGCATCGGGCCCATCAACAAGGTGCTCAACACCGTGGTGTGGCATCTGGCCCGGCCGGACGGTCCGGAGGTTCGGGCCCACCTGGAGCGCCTGCCGGACTATCTCCAGCACTCCGCGGATGGCACGAAGGTCAACGGCTACAATTCCTCTCAGCTCTGGGACACCGCGTTCGCGGTGCAGGCGCTGGTGGCCTCGGGACAGGCGGCAGGGGCGCGGGACACCCTGGAGCGCGCGGGTCGCTTCCTGGAGGCGGAGCAGGTGCTGGAGGACTCGCATCAAGCCGCGCGCCACCACCGGCATCCGAGTCGGGGCGGCTGGCCGTTCAGCACCCGCGCCCACGGTTGGCCCATCAGCGACTGCACCGCGGAGGGGCTGAAGGCGTGTCTGCTGTTGGAGCCGCTCGGGCTCAACCGCGTGCCTCGCGAGCGGCTGGCGCAGGCGGTGGAGTTCATCCTGTCGCTGCAGAACCGGGACGGGGGCTGGGCCACCTACGAGCAACAGCGGGGGCCGCGCTGGCTGGAGCGGTTCAACCCCTCGGATGTGTTCGCCGGCATCATGGTGGACGCCAGCTACGTGGAGTGCACGTCCGCGTGCGTGCAGGCGCTGGTGGCCTGGCGGAAGGCGCGGCCGGAGGCGCCGGTGGGACGGGCCATCGCGCGAGGCGTGGACTTCCTGCGCCGCACACAGCGCCCGGATGGAGGCTGGGAGGGGTCGTGGGGCGTGTGCTTCAGCTACGGCACGTGGTTCGCGGTGACGGGGCTGGTGGCTGGCGGCTTGAAGCCAGGAGACCCGGTGCTGCGCCGGGCCTCCGCGTTCCTGAAGGCCCACCAGCGCGAGGACGGCTCCTGGAGCGAGACCCTCCAGAGCTGTCGCGAGCGTCGCTGGGTGGAGGGGCCCACGGGGCACGCGGTGACGACGTCGTGGGCGTTGATGGCGCTGGCGGCCACGGGCGACGGGGAGTCAGAGGCCGCCCGACGGGGCGTGGCGTGGCTTCGCGCGCGGCAGGGCGCGGATGGCCGGTGGCCCCCGGAGCCCCTGGCGGGCGTGTTCAACCGCACCTGCGCCATCCACTACGACACCTACCTGCGCATCTTCCCGCCGTGGGCGCTGTCACGTTGGGGAACTCTCATGAGTTAGCCTCCCAGCCCTTCTGATAAGGCTCCCCGACGACACGAGGGGATCCACGAATGACGCGGATGCATTGGATGGGCGCTGGGGTGTTCTTGCTGGCGGCGCTGGGAATCGCGGAGGCCGCGCCGCCGGATGCGCCGGACGAACAGCGAGTGGCGATCACGCTCGCGGATCCGGCGTGTTCAACGGAGAAGAGCACGCAGTGCCTCTGCGTGGGGACTCCTGGCACGGCGGCCCCCCAGCTTGGGGAGATTGGCGTGGACTTGAACGCCCTGAAGACGGGCGGAGTGCCCTGCGTCCCGGGCGACTTCGACAAGGATGGCCAGCCGGACTACGCGTTTCCGGGCAAGGACTACTCGTGCAACCAGTCCGTGCCGGTGCGGGTGGTGTTCACGAAGAATGGAAAGGTCCGGGAGGTGCTCGCCCTGCCTCGCGACGTGAGCTGCCTCCAGCTCTACGCGCCCAGGCCCAGGAAGGGTCCCCACGGCGAGCCCAAGACGGCGCGGCAGGGCCTGGTGGACTGGGGCGAGGGCAACGCCACCTGGGTCTACCTGTTCAATGGGAAGAAGTGGGCCGCGACCACCCATCCCTCTGAATCACGCTGAATCAGGGCGCTGTAACCTTTCGCCGTCCTCCGTCGTGGTGCCCGTGAAGCCCCTGGAATTTCCCGGGTGCGCGGACGGAGGACGGGCATGCAGGCGATGAAGGTGGCGGTGATTGGCGGAGGGCTGGGCGGGCTGACCGCCGCGGCGCTGCTGGCGCGCGGTGGCTGCGAGGTGACGCTGTTCGAGCGCTCGAAGCACCTGGGCGGACGGGCCCAGACTTCGGACGTGGAGGGCTTCCGCTTCAACCTGGGGCCGCATGCGCTGTATCGCGCGGGCGCGGGTCTCCGGGTGCTGGGACGCCTGGGGGTGAAGCCCCAGGGCGGCGTTCCAGGGCAGGCAGGCCGCTATGCGCTGCACTCAGGCCGGCTGCACACGCTGCCTCATGGGCCCGTGACGCTCCTGACGACGGACGTGCTGTCCCTGGCCGCGAAGCTGGAGGTGGCGAAGCTGCTCGCGGGGCTGGCGCGCATCGACACGGAGCCGCTGGGCCGCCTGTCGACGCGCGAGTGGCTGGACACCCGCCTGGCCCGGGAGGACAGCCGGGCCCTCGTCGCGGCGCTGTTCCGGGTGGCCACGTACTGCGCGGACCACTCCGCGCTTAGCGCGCAGGCGGCGGTGGCGCAGCTCCAATACGCGATCGCCGCCAACGTGCTGTACGTGGACGGAGGGTGGAGCACCCTGGTGGATGCGGTGGCGCTCCAGGCGCGCGAGGCCGGAGCCCGGGTGGAGCTGTCCGCGCGGGTGGCGGCCGTCGTCCTGCAGGGGGAGGGCGCGGGCGCGCGGGTTGAAGG
>NZ_RAWD01000414.1:0-6962 GCF_003612065.1 Corallococcus sp. CA047B | reverse complement strand
CCCGCGGGGGAGCTGCTGCCCAACCCGAACCAGACGCACTCCAACTACGAGGTGTACGGCACGGACCTGGGCATCGTCTGGGACAAGGGCGGCGGCGAGGTGTTCGTCCTGTTCGGGGACACCTTTGGCGCGGGCTGGTGCGGCAACGGCGGGTGTGGCGGCGGGTGGCGCAGCAACGTGCTGGCGCGCTCGGCGGACACCGCGCTGTCCAACGGGCTCACCTTCACCACGATGGTGCAGGACGGCACGCGGCACGCGAAGGAGATCCTCGCGTCGCGCAAGGTGGACAACGACGAGATGACCGTCATCCCCACCGCGGGCGTCACCGTGGGCTCGCGGCACTACATCCACTACATGTCCGTGAGGCACTGGGGGGAGCCGGGCCAGTGGATCACCAACCACGCCGGCATCGCGTACTCGGATGACAACGGGCAGAACTGGGTGAAGCACCCGTCCGCGCGCTGGCCGAACAACGCGTCCTGGACGAACCCCTTCCAGATGGCGGCCCTGGTGAAGAACGGCGGGTTCGTCTACCTGTTCGCCACGCCCAACGGTCGCTTCGGCAACGTGCACCTGGCGCGCGTTCCGGAGGGCGCGTTGCTGGACATCACCGCGTACCGCTATTGGGACGGCAACGGCTGGTCCACATCCCAGGCGGCGGCGCGGCCCGTGGTCATCGGCATCGCGGGGGAGTTGTCCGTCGCCTACAACGCGGCGCTGGGCCGCTTCCTGATGACGTACCTCAACGAGCACCGTCAGGCCGTCGTCCTGCGCGACGCGGGCACGCCGACGGGGCCGTGGAGCGGTGAGAAGCTGCTGGCCACCGGCGCGGCCTTCCCCGGCATCTACAACGCGTTCATCCACCCGTGGGGCAACAGCGCCACGGAGCTGTACTTCATCTCCTCGCAGTGGACGCCCTACAACACGTTCCTGCTGCGCGCGTCGCTCGCCGCCGACACGCAGGGCGACAACCTGCTGTCCGAGCCCGGCTTCGAGACGCAGGCCGCGACGCCGACGATGGCGCCCTGGTACCTCACGGGCGGAGGCGGCATCGACCGGGCGCTGGGCAACGCGCGCACGGGACAGGACAACGGCTTCGTGCGCGGCAGCAGCGGCTGGAACGCGCTCAAGCAGAGCGTCGTCGTGCAGCCCTACACGGACTACACGCTGAAGGGTTGGCTGCGCGCCTCGCCCAACAACACCCGGGGCTCTTTCGGTGCGCGTGCGGCGGGCAATGGCCCCGTCCTGGGGGAGTCGTCCTTCGGCGCGCTGGCGGCGTGGACGGAGCGCACCGTCACCTTCAACTCCGGCGCGAACACCGTGGTGGAGGTGTACGGCGGCGTCTGGGCGGACGCGGGCGACACCTGGGCGCAACTGGATGACGTGAGCCTCACGCGGGGCGCGAACCTCGTGGCGCAGGGCGGCTTCGAACAGCAGCCCTCCGGCACGGCCACCTCTCCCTGGTCCACGCTGGGCAAGGCGGGCATCGACCGGGGGCTGGGCTTTGCTCGCACGGGCGCGAACAACGCGTGGGTGCGCAACGACACGGGGTGGAACGCCATCAAGCAGGAGGTCGCGGTGACGCCGAACACGCGCTACACGCTGACGGGCTGGGTGAAGACGTCCGCCAACCAGAACGACGGCTACTTCGGCGCGCGGGGGCTCAACAACGGGCCCATCCTCAACGAGGCGCACCTCACGCAGGCCCTGGGCAACTACACGCTCCTGAGCGTCACGTTCGACTCCGGCCCGAACCACGCCGTGGAGGTGTACGCCGGGACGTGGGCGAACGCGGGTGACACCTGGCTCCAGGTGGACGACGTGGCGGTGACGCGGAACTAGCGATGCTGCTCAGGGCTCGGCGGGGAACAGCGCGCGCAGGTCCTTGAGCGTGCGGGGACAGGCGCCCCGGGGGCCGGTGACCCAGATGATCTCCGGCTCCAGCGCCAGCTCGCGCCAGGCCACCGCGCCGCCGTCGGGCAGCAACACCTCGCCGTCCAGACGCACCACCGAGTGCCGCCGCGACACCGCCTCCAGACCGAACAGCAACCGCTCCACGTCGGACCAGCGCGCGGGCGCGAACAGCAGGTCCACGTCCGACAGCGGCCTCAGGAACGTCACGCCCGTGCGCAACTGCCACGCCAGCGAACCGAACACGCGCACCGTGAGGTCCAACACGGTGCCCAGCGCGATGACGTCCTCCAGCGCGGCCTGCCACGTCGCGGGCGCGGTGGACCGGGCCTCGTGCACGGTGGGCGGCGGCAGCACGTGCACCACGGCCGACAGGGCCACGTGCAGCGCCAGGTGACGGCGGTCGGGCAGGGTGAGGCCCAACCGCAGCTCGTCGTCCCGGTCCGGCATGTCCTGGCGGGTGACGGTGAAGGGACGGCCGTGCTGCTGCCACTCCGTCACCATCCGGAGCACGTCCGGGTTCAGCGGTGAGCGCAGGTGCTCCGCCCAGTCGGCGCCCAGGGACACCCAGTCGTGCCGTACCGGACGCTCACCCGGCATCGACGATGGCCCCCTCTGCCGGGGCGGAACCCGGGCGTCCTTCCGCGGTGCGGGACGCGACGGCCTGGGTGGCTCGCGGAAGCGGAAGGAGGGGCGGGGGCAGGAAGGACATCACCTCCCAAGTCATTACCCGGATTCACGCCCCGGGTGGGGCCCAACCTGCACGCGCTGACGCGAGAGCGCCCGAGCAGGCCCCTGCCCGGCACATCTCCCCGGAAAACCGGGTGGGAGGTCGTGCGCACGGGCACGTCCTTCCATCGCGCGGAACGCTCCCGTGCCGGGCCCGACAAACCGGAGAGACTGCGCGAGGCGCGACTACCGGGGCAGCTGGAGGACCGGGCGCACGGCGCTCACGTGCTGCCGGCGCATGTCGATGAGGATGTCGTAGTTGCGCGGCTCGGGGGCCACGGGACCGGCGGCGAAGCGGTAGAGGCCGCTGACGTCCTTCTCCCGGGGGAAGCGCTCCTTCACGAGCGCCTTGAGCATCTCCTTGGCCACCCACTCCGCGTCCACGGAGACGGAGCCGAACTCGTCCAGGTAGTGGAAGGGCGCGGTGGAGTCCGCCTGCTTCGCGGTGAGGACGAAGACGCGCGGCTTCTGCGCCGGGACGACGAGGCTCGCGCCCTGCTCCATGAGCGCCAGCTCCCGCCCCTGGGGCAGGGCGAACAGCTCCAGGGACTGCACGTGCGCGAGGAACGCGCTGAAGGCCACGAAGACGCTGAGCAGCAGCGTGGCCATGCGCGGCCCATGCCGGGGCCAGACGGTGCCCAGGTTCACCAGGGACGCGGCGAAGAAGACGGCCCACACGCCGGTCAGCGCGTTGAGCGTGCGGTAGGTGGGCCAGCGCTCCCCGGCGAGGAAGCTCACCGAGTACGCCGCCGCCGACAGCGTCACCAGCGCCAGCAGCCACCGCCCCACGCCGGTGAGTCCCGAACGCCGGCCCTCCACCACCACGCCCACGCCCAAGAGCGTCAGCGTCAGCACCACCATGGCCCAGTAGCCGTCCATGTCGCCGGGGGCCTCGTTGAGCGCGGACAGGGCGAGCGCGTTGGGGAACACGTGCGTGAGCGCCCAGACGGTCTTGTCCACCCAGTGCTTCTCGAAGGACATCCGGGGCGAGGCCGTGAAGAGGCCCGTGGCGAACGTCACCCGGGTGACGGCGTACGCGAGCACCAGCCCCACGCCCATCACCACCAGGTGCTTCGCCATCCAGCGCGCGGTGTCCTTCAGGGACGCGTCGCGGCGCACCACCAGCGCCGCCGCCAGCAGCACCGCGTAGAACAGCCCGCTCACCTGGTAGATGAGCGTCGCGGTGGCCATGGCCCCCACCGCCGCCAGCGTCCAGCGCCACCCGTGCGGGGTCGCTTCCTCATGCTGGGTGATGGCGCGGCGGGCGCAAGCGAAGGACGCAAGCCCCAGCATCAGCGCCACCGCCTGCGGCCAGCAGATGCTCCAGTTCGCGATGACCTGCGCGGACGGCGTCAGCGTGAGAAATCCCGCGAGCAGTCCCGCGGAGCCCGTCTTCCAGCCTTCCTTGCGCAGCATCAGGAAGACCGCCGCCGCGAGCACGCCCAGCCCGCCGACACCCAGCAGCCGCAGCCCCATCAACCCGTCGATGCCGCCCGCCGCCTTCGCGGACGCCTCCAGCATCCAGCCGTAGAGCGGACGGCCCTGCGACGCGCAGACGCGGAGGATCTTGCCCGGCTCCTCGCGCGCCTCCCGCAGGATGGAGTAGTCGTCGCGCAGGCCGTAGCGGTGGACGATGGCGCTCGAATAGATGAGCCAGGGAAGCAGGAGCAGCATCGCCACCGTGCCGGGAACCACCAGCGCACGGGACGTGGGACGGGTCATCAACGAGAAGGCCATTGCGGTTGACGCAGTGTAGCAGAGCCCTCCCCACGACTCCCGGATGAACCGGGACACGCCAAGGTTCCAGTCACGCTGACAAACGCGGTGTTCCAACGACCTTCACGGAACGCCGTCTGGGTTTGCGGTGGCCTCGCCGAACTCCGGGCCCCGGGGCTCGCGCACCACGGTGAGCACGGGCCGGGACTCCGCCAGGGACGGCGTGAAGAGCGAGGGCTGGTCGGGATCCGCGAACACCGTGGCGAAGTCCTCCGCGGTGAGGCCGCGCGCGAGCCGGGCCGCGAACGTGTCCTTGAGCAGCCGCACGTAGTACTCGACGTCGTAGTCGCGCGGGTCGTCGCCGGCCGGGGCGCCAACCGCGACGCGGGCCGCGGGTTCGCCTTCCTCCGCGTCCGGTTCCAGCAGCAGGCCCGCGCGGCCGCCCGTCGCGCGGTAGATGCGCACGCGCTCGCCCAGGGCCCAGTGTTCGCGGCCGTTGGTGAGCAGCGCTTCGTAGGACAGCTCGCGCCGCTGCTTGCGCGTGGCCAGGTACTGCGCGGGCGACTTCGTCAGCCGCACCTGGGCCGTCACCTCGAAGGTGGGGACGTGGCGCCGCCTGAGCGCCATCACCGTGTCCACGTAGGTGTCCCGCACGGCGCGCACGTCGCCGGAGAGGAGGTGCTGGAGGGCGCGGCGCAGGAAGTCTTCGCCATAGGGCTCCGCGCGGCTGGAGCGGAACGCCACGCCGCGCAGGAGCAGCGGGCCGGTGTAGGGCTGCAGCGCGTAGTTCTTCGGCTCGTGCGACAGCATCGCGGCGTAGCGCCCGTCGAACTCCAGGCGCACGCGGGGCGGCAGCAGGGCCGCGACCTCCGACACCACCCGGCGCTCGTCGGCCTCCGTCCACGACTCCGGCACCGCGAAGTAGACGCCGTCCGTGTCCGCCTCCAGCAGCGTCACGCCCCGGCCCGCCAGCTCGCGGCACATCAGGCCCAGCACCTCGCGGCCGTGCCGCGTCACCTCGTTGGCGGCGTGCACGTCGGAGAAGCGCGTGAGGCCCACCGCGCCCAGGTAGCCGTAGGCGGAGTTGATGACGATCTTCATCGCCGCGGAGAGCGCCTCGTGCGTGTGGCGCTCCGGTGAGCCGGGAAGCGCCTTCTTCGCCTTCGCCTTGGCGTCCAGCCGCTGATCCACCAGCCGGTCCACCAGCGCGAGCAGCACGTTGAGCCGGTCGCGCTTCGGTCCAATCCGGTACTGGCGCATCAGCGACGGGTAGAGGCTGGCCACGTCCGCCTTCACCACGTGGTGCGCGACGCCGGTGGCGAACAGGTGCAGCGCAGCGCCGCTGTGGGACGTTCCGTCGCCGGACTCGTGCGCCGGGAGCGCCGCGCCTTCGCGCAGGTAGGCGCGCACCAGCAGCGGATCCAACACGCCGGTGGCCGGGCCCGCGTCCGCCAGCCGCTCGTACCGCCGGGGCGCCATGCGCGCGAGCGCGAAGGCCGCGCCGCCCAGCAGGTGCGCGAGCCCCGCCGCCTCCTTCACGTCGTCGCGTGCGTAGCGGCGCACCCGCTCCGGATCCTTCTGGAACACCTCGTACACGCGCGCGCCGGGGATGAGTTCGCGCTCGGGGCCCGCGAGCCCCAGGTGCCGCGCCACCGCCTTGAGTCCGTGGCCGGGCAGGTCGCGGGCGGAGAAGTCGTGCCGGCGCACGGCGTCCAGCGTGTCGATGAACTCTCGCCCGGGCACGGTGTAGCGCGCGCGGCGCATGGCATCCGCCTCGCGGCCTCCGGGCCCGCGTCCCAGCGCGGCGCCCCGGGCGGAGGGCCGGTGGCGCAACCCCGGCAGGCCCGCGCGGCCCAGCGCCAGCGGCACGTTGAGCCGCTTCGCGCGTTGGTCCAGGAAGGGCAGGTCGAAGCCGTGCAGGTTGTGGTTCTCCACCACGTCCGGATCCGCCTCCCGGATGCGCGCCACCAGCCGGCGCAGGAGGTCCGCCTCGCCCGCGTCGCCGTCCTCCGTCACCTCCAGCGTCTCCGCGCGGCCCTCCGCATCCCTCACCGCGACGAGGAAGATGCGGTCCGTCGCGGGATCCAACCCGGTGGTCTCCAGGTCGAACTGGAGCCGGCGGAGGTCATCGAAGACGAGGTCGCGGAAGTACGTGCGCCCGGTGGCGACCAGGTACTGCTCCTCCGGTGGCAGCACCAGCGCCGCGTGGGGGCCCAGGTCGCGCAGGTGGCCCACGCGCTGGCCCAGCCGCGACGACGCGCCCCGGAGCACCGCGGCCCCCAGCGCCCGGCCGTCGTCCGCGCTCACCACGTAGCGCAGCGCTCCGGGCCCTTCCAGCTCACGGAACGTCACCAGACCCGGTGCGGGTGGCACGCCCTCCGGCTGGAGCGCCGGGCCCAGGTGCTCCAGGTCCTGGAGCGACGCGAGCAGCAGCCAGGGCCGGTAGCGCGCGTCCTCGCGGATCCTCACGTGGGTGCCCGGCTGCCGCTTCCACACGAAGGCGCGCCCGTCCGGCTCCGCCCACACCGACACGATGCCCGGCGTGGTGTCCCAGCCCCACAACCACGCGTCCTCCTTCGGATGGGCCGGGGGTAGGGGGGCCATGG
>NZ_RAWD01000413.1:0-6963 GCF_003612065.1 Corallococcus sp. CA047B | reverse complement strand
CCACACTCCAGGTGCGCGAGACGTAGGCCCGGATGCGCGCGCGGATCCACTGCTGCGCGTACGCCCCGAACGGCACACCCCGCTCCTCGAACCGGCGCGCCGCCTCCACCAGGCCCACGTTGCCTTCCGCCATCAGCTCTTCCAGCGACAAGCCCGTCCACCGGTACTTCCAGGCCAGACGCCGGACCAGCTCCAAGTGCCCCCGCACCCGGATCTCCACTTCCGCCGCATCCACCCCATCCCCCACACCCTCAACCGTGGACACGCGCTCCTCGTAGATGGCTTCCATGAACGCACCTCCCCAATCAGTCCTCCGCACACCCATCGCGCGGTGACAGGCGTAGAGATAAGCGGGCACGACTCATAAAAAAATGAGCTAGTTTGGATGCATCCCTTCGGTTATTCCTAAGTGATGAACTGGCTCAACTACCACCATCTCCTGTATTTCTGGACGGTTGCGCGAGCCGGCAGCATCGCCAGGGCCAGCGAAGAGCTGCACCTCGCCCAGCCGACCATCAGCACGCAGATCAAGCTCCTCGAGGAGTCCCTGGGCCACCAGCTCTTCGAGCGCAAGGGTCGCAAGCTCGTCCTCTCCGACGTGGGCCGCACCGTCATGCGCTACGCGGATGAAATCTTCCGCCTGGGCAACGAGCTGAAGAACGTCGTCTCCGGGTTGCCCACGGGGCAGCAGCTGCGCCTCAACGTGGGCGTGCTGGACGTCATCCCCAAGCTCGTCGCCGAGCAGCTGCTCAAGCCCGCGCTGGATGCCGGGCCTTCGCTGCGCATCATCTGCCGCGAGAGCCCCCTGCCCCAACTGCTCGCGCAGCTGGCGCTGCATGAGCTGGACGTGGTGCTCGCGGACGCCCCCGGCTCCGAGCCCGTCAGCGTCCGGTCCTTCAACCACCTGCTGGGCAAGTGCGGCGTGACGTTCTTCGCGGCGGCGCCGCTCGCGCACCTGCGCAAGGACTTCCCGCGCTCCCTGGACGGTGCGCCCATGCTGCTGCCGTCGGAGGAGTCCTCCGTGCGCCGCTCGCTGGATTTGTGGTTCGAGCGCCGGGGCGTCCGCCCCCTCATCGCCGGGGACTTCGACGACAGCGCCCTGCTCCAGGCCTTCGGACAGAAGGGCCACGGCATCTTCGCCATGCCGTCCATCATCGACGCGGAGGTGCAACGGCAGTTCAACGTCACCGCCATCGGGCACACCGACGAAATCGAGCAGTGCTTCTACGCCATCACCGTGGAGCGCCGCCTGCGCCACCCCGCCGTCGTGGCCATCGCCGAGGCCGCGCGTTCGCACATCTTCGGCGGGTGACGCGGCGTCAGTCCTCCGCCCGGAACACCTCCGCGCCCGCCACCACCGTGGCCAGCACGCGCGCCTCCACCAGCGCGGCCGCGGGCCCCTCCACCGGGTCCTCCGACAGCGCGACGAAGTCCGCGTCCATGCCCGGCTTCAGCCTTCCGCGCCGGACCTCCTCGAAGGACGCCCACGCGGGCCCCACGGTGAAGCCCTCCAGGGATTCGGTCGCGCTCAGGCGCTCTTCCGGATACCAGCCACCCTCCGGCCAGCCTTTCGCGTCCTGCCGCGTGCGCGCCGCGTAGAGCCCCGCGAGCACGTCCGGGTTCTCGATGGGGAAGTCACTGCCCAGCGCCAGGTGCGCGCCCGCGTCCTTCAGCGAGCGCCACGCATAGGCGCCCTTCAGCCGCTCGCTCCCCAGCCGCGTCCGTGCCCAGCGCATGTCACTGGTGGCGTGCGTGGGCTGCACGCTGGCCACCAGCCCCGCGGCGCCCAGGCGCTGGATGTCCTCCGGCCGCAGGATCTGCGCGTGTTCCACGCGGTGGCGCAGCGCCTGCGTTCCCGTCCGCTCCGCACCCCGCAACAGCACGTCCACCACCAGCGTGTTCGCGCGGTCCCCGATGGCGTGGATGCACACCTGGAAGCCCCGGCCCATGAAGGCCTGGGCGCGGGCTTCAAGTTCCTCCGGCGACAGGAGCAGCAGGCCGCGCTGGCCGGGCTCGTCGCTGTAGTCGTCATGCAGCGCCGCGCCCCGGCTGCCCAGCGCTCCGTCCGCCAGGAACTTCACCGCGCGCATCGAAAGGTGACGACCGTGCCAGGGGCCCTGCTCCAGGTAGCCGTGGCGCTCCTCGCCCTGGCCCGCGGCCATCGCGTAGACGCGCAGGGGCAGCGTCCCCTCCAGGTCCCATGCCTGCAACGCGCGGAAGGCATCCAGGTCCATGCCGGCGTCGTGCACGCCCGTGAGCCCGACCCGGGCACAGCGCTCCAGCGCCGCGCGCAGGCGCGTCTCCAGTTGTTCGCGCGTAGGGGCGGGCATGGCCGCGGTCACCGCGTCCATCGCGTTGTCCACCAGGACGCCCGTGGGCTCGCCCCGAGCATCCTTGAGGATGCGGCCACCTTCCGGATCCGGCGTGCTCCGCGAGATGCCCGCGCGGCGCAGCGCTTCGCCGTTCACCCAGGCCGCATGATGATCCACCCGCGTGAGCAACACCGGCGTCCAGGGGAAGCGCTGGTCCAGCTCCGCGCGGCCTGGGAACTCGCCGCCGGGCCACCCGGTCTGGTCCCAGCCTTTTCCGAGCAACCAGTCCCCCTGGAAGCTGGAGGCGGGGGCCTGCGCCAGCCGCTGGAGGACCTCCTCCACCGAGGCCGACTGCTCCAGCCGCACCGTCGTCAGGCTCTTGCCCAGCCCGTGCAGGTGCGCGTGCGCGTCCACCAGGCCGGGCACCACCGTGGCCGCGCCCAGGTCCACCTCGCGCGCGTCCGGGCCCGCTGCGGCGCGGACCTCATCGAGTGTCCCCACCGCGAGCAGACGCGCCTCGCGCACCGCCAGCGCCTGCGCGAGGGGACGCTCCGGATCCAACGTCCACACCCGCGCGGCCTTGTAGACCGTCGTCTCCACCGTCATGCGGAGGAAGACTACCCGGCTTCGGAGGCGCCACCGTCCACGCCCGGCGCGTTGATGGGACCAGCGGGGCCCGCGGGTTCACTGGGCACGTTCTGGCTGGGCTCGCGGGCCGTGTCCGGACCCTGGAGGGGCTCCTGGTTCTCGGTTCCGGGAGGCTGGGTGGTCTTGCAGGCCACCGCTCCAGCGGTCAGACCCAGAGCAGCGATGAGCAGCACGGCACGGCGCATGAAACCTCCTGAGGATGTGCGAGAGGCCGACCCTAGGGAGGTGCGTCCTCCTCCAGCAACGCGCATCCCCTCCAACGTCCACCATTGGATGCCCGTACAGGCCTCCAGTCCCTCCCTGGCCGGCCGCTCCCCGGGCCCCCGACCTCGGGGCCCTGTCACGCCTCGCGGGGATGCGCACCGTTGGCGAAGTCGGTGTGCGCTCGGGATGTGCGCACCGGAAGGATGCGCCCGGCATGCGGGAGAACGTCGCCAGAGGAGCGGGAGCCCTGCGTTTCGCGGAGGCCCGACGCCGTCACGGGCTCTGGGCCTGCGTCCTGCTCTTCCTCTTCGCTGGCCTCTTCGCTTCAGCGGGCCCCGCGACAGCGGCTTCGTCCGTCATCGCCCGGTGTGAACTGGAGGGCGTGGTGGATGCCGGTTCGGGCGCCTATCTCGCGGACTGCGTGAAGCGCGCGGAGGACCAGGGCGCCCACGCGCTGCTCGTGCGGCTGGACACCCCGGGCGGCTCCCTGGAGGCCACCCGCACCATCGTGCGTGCGTTCCTGGGCTCGCGCGTCCCGGTGCTCGTGTGGGTGGGACCTTCGGGGGCACATGCCGGCAGCGCGGGCGTCTTCATCGCGCTCGCCTCCAACGTGAGTGCCATGGCGCCCGGGACGAACATCGGTGCCGCGCATCCCGTGGGCCCCCGGGGCGAGGACGTCGAACAGGACGGAGGCGAACAGCTCGCGCGGAAGATTGAGAACGACACCGTCGCCTTCGCGGAAGGCATCGCCCGGCAGCGGGGCCGCAATCCTGAATGGGCCGCCGCCGCCGTGCGCGACAGCGCCAGTGTTCCCGCCGACCGCGCCGTGGAGCTGCGCGTGGTGGAGTTCGTCGCGCCCACCGAGGCCGCGTTCCTCTCCGCCGTCGAGGGCCGCCGCGTGGAGGTCGCCAGCGGTGACACCGTGACGCTCGCCACGCGCGATGCCCAGGTCGTGTCGCTGGAGCCGGGGCTTTCACAGCGGGTCGTGCATGCGCTCGCACAGCCGTCCATCGTCTACCTGCTGTTCCTCGTCGCGGCGCTGGGGCTGGTGGTGGAGCTGTCCCATCCGGGCGCGGTGGCGCCGGGGCTCGTGGGCGTCGTGGCGCTGGTGCTCGCGATGGTGGCGTCGGCCACGCTGCCGGTGCGCTCCGGCGCGCTGGTGCTGATGCTCGTGGGAGTGGGGCTCATCATCGCGGAGCTCTTCGTCACCAGCGGGCTGCTGGGCGCTTCGGGCGTGGGCCTGTTGATACTGGGTGGCGTGTTCCTGGTGGATCGCTTCGAACCGGACTGGTTCGTGGAGCCGTCCTTCCGACTGTCGTGGGGCGTGATGTTGCCCACCGCCCTCATGCTCGCGGGGGCCGCGGCCTTCGTCGCGTACCGCAGCGCCCAGACACGCAAGCTGCCGCAGTTGGGCGGTGACGCGGGGCTCATCGGGGAGGCGGGCACGGCGTTGGGGCCCGTCACGCCTTCGGGCGGTGAGGTGTTCGTCCACGGCGAGCGCTGGCGCGCCGTCTCCTTCACCCCCATCCACGAGGGCGCCCACGTGGTGGTGCGCGCCGTGGAGGGGCTCACCCTCACCGTCGCGGAGGCGATGCCATGAACGAACTGTTCGGCGCCCTGGGCTTCCTCATTCCCCTGGCCCTGTTGTTCCTCCTCTTCGCCTCCGGCGTGCGCATCGTCACCGAGTACCAGAACGGCGTCGTGTTCCGGCTGGGCCGCTTCGTGGGCCTCAAGCGCGCGGGCTTCCGCTGGCTCATCCCGTTCATTGAACGCATGGTCATCATCGACCTGCGCACCGTGGCGCGCGACGTGCCCCCGCAGGACGTCATCACCAAGGACAACGTCAGCGTGAAGGTCAACGCCGTCGTCTACTTCCGCGTCATCCAGGCGGACAAGGCCGTGCTCCAGGTGGAGGACTACCTGTATGCCACCAGCCAGATTGCGCAGACCACGCTGCGCGCCATCCTGGGCCAGGTGGAGCTGGACGAACTCTTGTCCCAGCGCGAGCGCATCAATCATGAACTCCAGCAGGTGCTGGATGCGCGCACCGACCCGTGGGGCGTCAAGGTGTCCAACGTGGAGGTGAAGCACATCGACCTGCCGCTGGAGATGCAGCGGGCCATCGCGCGTCAGGCCGAAGCCGAACGCGAGCGCCGCGCGAAGATCATCGCCGCCGAGGGCGAACACCAGGCCGCGGAGAAGCTCGCCCAGGCCGCGGACGTGCTCAGCCGCAACCCCGCCACCCTCCAGCTGCGCTACCTCCAGACGCTGGTGGAGATTACAGGCGGCGGCAACCACACCATCCTGCCCATCCCCCTGGAGCTGATCCGCGCGTTCGGCGCAGCGGTCGCGCAGCCGCCGCGTCCGGAGCCTTCACGGCGTGACAGCGACGAGGAGGACGAAGACTCGTCGCCCGGTGCGGGCCTGACCTGACACCCCCTGGGACTTCTCCCCCCTTCAGGGAGCCGGCTTCTTCGCGAGCGAGCGGACCACGAACTTCGAGTCGACGTATTCGAGGGTGCCCAGGGCCTTTCCGTAGACGCTGGCCGGCTCATCGACGCCGGCGGTAACCCGGATGGACCGACCCTTGCGCGGCAGGTGGAAGTCCAGGATGGAGCCTCCCCAATCCTTGAGGGTCTTCTCCTGCAGGCCCTTCTTGCCCTTGGGCGCGATGAGCCCTGCGTCGGCGTAGAGCTGGAGGGCCTGCGCGGTTGAGATCCGGAGGGCCGCGTTGTCGGCCTTGAAGCCGTCCTTGTCACATCGGAAGGCTTCGATATGGGTCACGGACACGCCCTCGCCCACGAGCACCAGGTGGTAGCCCTCCGGGTTCTTGAAGAGGGCGGCTTCGTAGGTCCCGTCGGGATTCTTGTCCCCCGTGGACACGAAGCCATTGGGCACGTCGCGAACCTTCCAGTCCTTGCCGATGAACTCCTCCGCGACGGACTCCACGTACTCCCCCGACTCCACGAGCCGCGCGAGCTCCTCTTCGGAGACCTCCGCCTTCGGCTGGGCGGCGCTCGCCTTGAGATGAGTCTCCAGGTGCTGGAGCGCGGTCTCGATGTTGGTGGTGGCGCAGCCCGCGCGAGCCACCGGCTTCGCGGGAGGAGCCGAGGCCAGGGCCAGGACGACAACGGTGTTCAAGAGCAGCACGACAATTCCTTTCGTCAGGATGGCAGGCAGGCAAGCCCGGAGCCGGCGGCACTCTACCTGCTGCCCGCTCCGGCTTCGTGGAGGGGTGCGGGGGGCCCCTGATGCGCGGAGTCTGGGATGTCCACTACACTCCGGGCACCGCCCCAAGCCTGCCCGCCGGAGTCTCCATGCTCTTCGCACCGAAGGTGTTTCCCAAGCTGTCTTCGCTGAGCCACTCGGGACGTTCGATGTACGTCTGGGTCTACTACACGATCCCGCTCGCCTTCACGCTGCTGCTGGTGCCCGGGCTGTTCCTCAAGGTGATGGGCATCTCACCGGGGGCGGCGGACGGGGACCTGTTCTTCATGCGGCTGGCGGGCGCGCTGCTGGTGTCCATGTCGTTCATGTCCCATCAGGCGGCCATCCTGGACATGCGCCAGTTCTTCATCTGGGCGGTGATGGGGCGCACCTTCATCGTGCTGGTGCTCATCATCTGCACGGCGCTGGGCCTGTGTAATCCCATCGTCACGTTCTTCGGCTGCATCGACTTCAGCGGCGCCATGTGGACGCTCATGGGGCTGCGCCGCGACGCGGCCGAGGCGCGCGGACAGCAAGCCCTCGCGCAGCCCACGCCCTGACACCTCCGTCCCCACACCTGTCTCTTATACAC
>NZ_RAWD01000412.1:0-7016 GCF_003612065.1 Corallococcus sp. CA047B | reverse complement strand
CACCCCGGCTCCCACCGAGGCGAAGAAGGCCCCGGCGACGCAGGCGGAGGACGTCGTCGCCGCCACCCAGGCGTGGCATGCGCAGCGGGTGCAACAGCTGGCGAAGGAGGACGGGTGGCTGACGCTGGTGGGCCTTACCTGGCTGAAGGAGGGCGAGCAGACGGCGGGCTCGGCTCCTGACAGCACGGTGCGCCTGCCCGCGTCGGTGCCGGCGAGGGCGGGCACCTTCGTGCGCGAGGGCAACACCGTGCGCTTCCAGCCGGCGGCGGGCGTGGTCTTCACGAAGGACGGGCAGCCCTTCACGGGGGGGGCGCTGAAGACAGACGAGAAGGGCGCGCCGGACGTGCTGCGCCTGGGCAGCGTGAACTTCCAGGTCATCCACCGGGGAGACAAGCTGGGCGTGCGGGTGAAGGACGCGGAGGCCCCGGCGCGCAAGCAGTTCCACGGCATCCCCACGTACGCGCCCAGCGCGGCGTGGAAGGTGGAGGCGCGGCTGGTGCCGGACCCCGCGTCACGCACCATCACCGTGCCCAACGTGCTGGGCACGCAGGATCAGATGCCGTCGCCCGGAGCGCTCGTGTTCACGGTGGCGGGCAAGGAGTACCGCCTGCTGCCGGTGCAGGACGAGGGCTCGGATGAGCTGTTCATCATCTTCGGCGACGAGACGAACCGCGACACCACCTACGGCGCCGGCCGCTTCCTCTCCGCGCCGCTGCCGGACCCGAGCGGGCGCGTCGTGCTGGACTTCAACCGCGCCTACAATCCGCCGTGCGCCTTCTCCGCCTTCGCCACCTGCCCGCTGCCTCCCCGCGGAAACCGTCTGGCATTGCGCGTGGAGGCAGGCGAGAAGCGCGCGGGAGATCACTGAAGCGCGCCTCACGCTCCCGGGCGGCTACTCGCTGACGTCCGCGCCGCCCGCGGACTTGCCCTTGCCCTGCCCCTTCCCCTTGCCCTTCCCACCCGTCTGGCCCTTGCCGCCGCCCTTGCCCGCGGCCTCCGCGCCCTCGGCGGCCTGCGCCTTCTGACCCGCCACGGACGGGCTCGCGGCTTCCGCCTTGGGGGCCGGGGCGGGCGGCGTCGCAGCCGCCTTCGCGGGTTCGCTGGCGGACACGGACAGGGAGGCGGTGACGAAGAGGACGGCGATGAGACGCTTCATGGGTGGCTCCAGGCAACGCGGCGCCGCGAGGGTGCGGCGGCGCGGGACAGGGGTTGGACCATGACAGGTCCGGACCCGGGAAGGGGGAGCCCCCAAACACCACCGCCCGCTTCCCGGGTGAAAGGGAAACGGGCGGAAGACAGACAGCCGGCTTCGCGCCAGGGCGCGGGACTTCAGACCTGGATGGTCTTCTCCAGCTCCGCCAGACGAAAGCGCGCCAGCGCCAGGTTCGCGCTCGCGCGGTGCAGCGCGATGTAGAGGAACAGCCCGTCCCGCGTCGAGAGCGGCCGGATGATGTGGTACTGCTCGCCGAGGGTGATGAGGATGTCCTCGATGCGGTCCTTGATGCCCAGCAGCTGCATCGTCTTCATCTTGGCGCGCACCACCTCCGTGTTGCCCGCGGCCGCCGCCTCGATGTTGAACCCCGCGGAACCGGCGCTGCCCAGGGTCATGCCGCTCTTCGCATCCGCCAGACAGACCGCGAAGGCCCCGTCAATCTTCAGAGCTTCTTCCAGCGCCTGCTTCACGTTCGCCATTGCTTCTCTTTCCAATACGAGAGGGGGGACCTGCGACTGCGTGACTTCGGCCTGCGAGACTTCCGGCCTGGGTGCTTCGGAGGGCGACGGCGGCGCGGGGGACGCCAGCTCCTCCAGCTTGAAGGTCATCTGACTGGAGTAGGCGCGCGGCTGCGGCACGAAGAGGGCCTGCACTTCCGTCAGCCCCAGCAGCGCGTCCAGTTGGCCGCCCAGGTGTCGGCACAGCAGGTCGCGCAGCGTGTCGCGCTCCACCAGGCCCCAGGCCACCAGCGTCTCGCAGAAGTTGCCGCCGTTCTTGCGGCACTCCGCCATCACCTGTTCGACGTCTTCGCGGTTCACCAACCGCGCGTCGATGAGCGCCGTGGCGAAGCTGCGCGCGCCGGGCCCCGTGAGGACCGTCCACGCCACCTTGCGCTCCACCACGAAGATGCGCCCGGAGACCGTGGTGGACTTCACCACCACCTCTCCCCCCAGCTTGCTCTCCAGGGCTTCATGCAGCACGGCCCGGACAACCTGTCGCGGCGGGAAGGTCACGGGTCGGGAAGCCAGGTTCATGAGGGGGGTCCGAGGACACCGCGCGGGGGAGGCGCGTCCGAGTCACTTCGGACCAGATATAGACAGCATAAGTGAATAATGGCAACTCAGTTGTAAAACTCAGGGAACCGCTGACTCCCCTGGGGTACGGGAAACCCACTAAAGATGTTTCTGTCTCCTTCGACAAGGCTCATCTGAAGGAACAATTCCAAGTCAACGGAATGCCAACCCTCCAGGTTACGGCGCGGTGCGTCGGCGCGTGAGGGTTGGGAGGCAGACACTCCAAGCCCCCGGAACGCATGGCGCACCGAGGGCCTGGGGCATGTCGTTTCGTTCCGAACGGTTCGTGACGGTGCGGATCAGTGCATGGGCGGCGCGCGGTCCACGTTGGACTCGGCGGCCTGGGGCGTACCGATGCGCGGGGCGATGCCGTTCTGGACCTGGCGCAGCACCGCGGCGGAGAAGGCCTCCAGGTCGTCCGGCTTGCGCGACGTGATGAGGTTGCCGTCCTCCACCACCTCGCGGTCCACCCAGCGCGCGTTGGCGTTGATGAGGTCCGTCTTGATGGAGGGGAACGAGGTGACGGTGTGGCCGTCCGCGATGTCCGCCTCCACCAGCATCCACGGCCCGTGGCAGATGGCGGCGATGGGCTTGTCCGCCTTGAAGAAGTCGCGCACGAAGCCGACCATCTTGATGTCCATGCGCAGGTGGTCCGGGGAATAGCCGCCGGGAATCACCAGCGCGTTGAAGTCAGCGGCCTTCAGGTCCTTCACCGCCTTCTCCGTGGTGATTTCCGACCCCTTCTTTCCCTTGAGGACCTTGCCTGCCTCCACGCCGATGATGACGGCCTCGTGTCCCGCCTGTTTCACCTTCTCGAAGGGGACGCTGAACTCCGAGTCCTCGAAATCGTTGGCCACGATGAATGCGATGCGCGCCATGGAACCGCCTCCTGCTGGGCGAAGATGCTGCTGAACCCGCCCGAGCAAGGTGCCCACGACAAGGGCCAAGACAACGCCGCGCGGGGCCACTTCCCGTCGTGCGGTGCGCCCGCCTGCCCCCCTTCCAGGGCCCTGGCGCGCGTTCACTGACGTTTTCGCGCATCGCCCCCGGAGCACGGCGCCCTGGGACGCTAGATTCCTCCCCATGCGCTCCCGACGCCTGCTGCTGTCCGCCCTCGTGGTGCTCACCGCCTCCGCTTCCGCCTGTCGCAAGAGCCAGGCGCAGGGCACCGCCTCCCCCGCGGACTGCATCCTGGTGGAGGATGACTGGGGGCCGGACGGCACCGTGCCCATCACCGTGGACGTGGTGGCCGAAGGCCTGGAGGTCCCCTGGGGCGTGGCCTTCCTGCCAGGCGGCGACGCGCTCGTCACCGAGCGACCGGGCCGCGTGCGCCTGCTGCGCGGCGGCGCGCTCCAACCGCAGCCCGTGGCCACGCTGCCCATCGCCCGCAGCAGCGAGGGGGGCCTCCTGGGCATCGCCGCGCACCCGGACTTCGCGACGAACCGCCAGTTCTACCTGTACGTCACCACCGAAGCGGACGGGACGGCGCAGAACCGGGTGGAGCGCTGGACCCTGTCGCCGGAGGGAACGAGCGCGACCTTCGAGCGGGTCATCCTGGGCGGCATCCCGTCCGCGAAGTACCACGACGGCGGACGGCTGCGCTTCGGGCCGGACGGCATGCTGTACGTGGGCACCGGAGACTCGCGCGAGCCGGACCTGTCCCAGGACCCGGCGAGCACCGCGGGCAAGCTGCTGCGGGTGACGCCCGAGGGCGCCATTCCCCAGGACAATCCCTTTCCGGGGTCGCCAGCGTTCCTCCTGGGCGTGCGCAACACGCAAGGCTTTGATTGGAAGGACGCCAGCACGCTGTACCTCACCGACCACGGGCCCAGCGGGGAGACGATGCGCCGCGCGCACGACGAGGTGAACGTGGTGAAGGCCGGCGACAACCTGGGCTGGCCCGGCATCTATTCATGCGAAACCCAGACGGGCCGCATCACCCCGTCGCTCACCTTCGACGACGCGATGCCCCCGGGCGGCGCCGCCGTGTACACCGGCTCCGCGATTCCGGAGTGGAAGGACTCGCTGCTCGTGGGGACGCTGGCCTCCCGGCACCTGCACCGGGTGGTGTTCGACGCGCAGTCACCCAACCGCGTGGCGAAGCATGAGGTCTACCTGCGCGGCACCTACGGCCGCCTGCGCGACGTGCTGATGGGCCCCGACGGCCACCTGTACGTCACCACCAGCAACTGCGACGGCCGGGGAGACTGCGGCCCCCGGAAGGACCTGCTCCTGCGCATCCGGCGCTGAAGGAAGCTCAGGTCACGCTCTCTGCACTGTAGCGGGCCAGCAGGCCGGTGCGCACCGCGTAGCGGTAGACCCACTGGAAGACCAGGCCCGCCAGCACGATGTCCAGCACGGCCAACCCCAGGCCCCACCCGAGCATGGCGCCGGAGAACTCCCCTCCCGCCGCCAACGTGCGCACGCCTTCAAAGACATACGACGGGGGCAGCGCGCGGCCCACCCACTGCATCCACTCCGGCAGCGTGGCCAGGGGATAGAAGACGCCCACGAACGGGGACAGCAGGCTGGGGATGGGCCAGACGAACCACTCCGCCGCGGGCCCCAGCCGCAGCACCAGCGCGCTGCCCAGGATGCCCAGCGCGATCCCGAACAGGAACAGGATGAGGATGAAGGGCACGAACATCACGCCGTAGGCCGCGAAGGACAGGCCGAACACCGTGCTGGACAGCAGGAGCATCACGAGCAGCCCGATGGCGCTGGTCACGATGCTCGTCAGCACGAGGCCGCCCACGTACTCCGGCAGGGTGAGCGGCGTGGCGAAGACGTTGAGGAAGTTGCGCGACCAGACATCCTCGAAGAACCCCATGGTCAGGCCCTGCATCACCCGCGCGAAGAAGTCCCAGAGCAGCACCGCGCCCAGCAGCGCCGGCACGAAGTCGTGGCCGTGCGAGGCCACGCTGTTGAGGTAGCGGGTCATGAAGCCCCACAGCACCATGTCCACGGCCACGAACGCGAACAGCGGCACGACGCGCGCGAAGTTGCCCTTGTAGAGATAGAACTGGCGCAGGGCGATGCCCGCGATGCGGCTGGCTTTCATGGGGCCGGATGCCTTTCCAGGGCCAGGGGTTCGTTGGCCACGGCGATGAACAGCGCCTCCAGCGTGTCGTGGCCATGCTCGCCGGGCAGCGTCTTCGGGTCGCCCTGGAGCAGCACCTTGCCGCGCGACATGAAGAGGACGCGGTCACAGACGGCCTCCACCTCATACATGTTGTGGGACGTCCACAGCACGCCGCTGTCCCCCTTCGCCGCGAACGCGCGGATGCGGTCGCGGATGTCCACCGCCGTGGCCGGATCCAGCGACGCGGTGGGTTCGTCCAGGAGCAGCAGGCGCGGCTGGTTGAGCATGGCCTTGGCCAGCGAGACGCGCGTCTGCTCACCGGAGGACAGCACGCCGCACTTGGTGTCGCGGAAGCGCTGCAGGTCGTACTCCGTGAGCAGCGCTTCGATGCGGGCGGACAGCCCCTTCACTCCGTAGATGAGGCCGAAGACGCGCAGGTTCTGCGCCACGGTGAGGTTGCCGGGCAGGGGCGCGTAGACGGCGGCGAAGTTGGTGCGCTCCAGCGCCTGCACGCGGCGGGAGGCCAGGTCCACCCCCTCGATGTGGATGGTGCCGGAGGTGGGCTCCAGCACGCCCAGCAGCATGTTGATGGTGGTGCTCTTGCCCGCGCCGTTGGGCCCGAGCAGGCCCACCACCTCCCGGCGCCCTACCTCGAAGGTGATGCCGTCCACGGCCATGCGGTCGCCGTAGGCCTTCTTCAGCGACGTGACGGAGAGCACCGGAGCGGAAGGGGTCATCGCGGCCCTGCTGTACCACGCGCCCGCCCTCCCGGCAGGTCGTGCGTTCGCTGGGGGAAGGCAGGCGGGCAGGGCCCCGGGCACCCGCTGACGGGGGAGCGGAAAAGGATGCGGCGGTCGTGCACGGGCTGCGCGATTCTGGAAAACTCCGCCCTCCCCTGGCGCCTGCTGGAGTCGATGTGCTCCTGGAAGTTCCCATCCTCATTGGCCTGATGGTGGCGGCCATCGCACTCGCGATCGCCGCCAAACGGGCCAGCGTGCCCTACAACGTCGCACTCGTGTTGGGTGGCCTGCTCATCTCGGTAGGCCACCTGCTCCCCGGAGTGCCCCCCCTCAACCCGCAGGTGGTGTTCCTCATCTGTCTGCCTTTGTTGCTGTTCGAGGGTGGCATCACCGCCGACCTCAATGGCATCCGCGCCAACGCCATCCCCATTGGCCTGTTGTCCTCGCTGGGGATGGTCCTGGCGATTGGCGCCACCGGCGCCGCGCTGCACTTCATGCTGCACCTGGCGTGGGGGCCCGCGCTGCTGCTGGGCTCCATCCTCGCCGTGACGGACACCGTCTCCATCCTCTATGCCTTCCGCCGCGCGCCGGTGCCGGGGAGGCTCGCGGGCATCATCCAGGGCGAGAGCCTCTTCAACGACGGCACCGCGCTGGTGGCGTACACGGCCATCGCGGCGGTGGTGGCCGGAGGGCAGACGCCCACGCTGGGTTCGATTGGCGGGCACATGCTGCTCGCGTCCGTGGGCGGCGCGGCGGTGGGACTGGCAATGGGCCTGCTGGGCGGGTTCATCATCCGGCGCGCGGAGGATCCGCTCGCGGAGATCATGGTGACGACGGCCGTGGCGCTGGCGTCCTATGTGCTGGCCGAAGAGGTGCACCTGTCGGGCGCCATCTCCGCGGTGGTGGCG
>NZ_RAWD01000411.1:0-7023 GCF_003612065.1 Corallococcus sp. CA047B | reverse complement strand
GGCCACGCTGACGGGGCGGGCGCCCGGGGGCGGGGAGGTGGCCGTGGTGCTCCAGGGCCAGGCGAACCCGATTCCCACCTGCCCCACGCCGGTGGCCTGCCACACCGCCACGTTCGACCCGGTGACGGAGGCGTGCGTGGAGGCGGAGGAGCCGGACGGCACGGCGTGCGACCCGGGCAACGCGTGCCTCCAGGACGCCACCTGCACGGCGGGGCGGTGCAAGGGGACGGAGCGCGTGTGCGACGACGGCAACGCGTGCACCACGGACGTGTGCAACCCGCTGGACGGCTGCGCGGCGGTGCCGGCGCCGCCGTGTCCGGGGGATGGGAAGTGCCAGGTGGGCACGTGCGATCCGAAGCTCGGGTGCGCGCTGGCGAACGCGCCGGACGGCACCTTCTGCGGCCCGGAGCGCGGCTGCGACGCGGCGGACGTGTGCCTGGACGGGGCGTGCCAGCGGCGCGATCCACCGGACAACTTCATCTGCGCGCCGGCCAGCCCGTGCCAGGGACCGGGGCAGTGCAAGGGGTCGGTTTGCGAGCGCCCGGCCGCGACGGTGCTGTCCCCCAATTGGACGTACGACGCGGCCTCCAACGGCGAGGCGCTGCACGACCTGCTGGTGGGGCCCACGGGGGATGTGACGCTGGTGGGCTTCTTCGTGCCGGCGCTGATGGACGCGGCGGGCCCGGTGCCGGTGCGGGCGAGCGTGGCGGGCCGGCGGTGCATGTTGTGGAACGACCGGCTGCTCTGCATGGACCTGCCGCTGTCCGGGCAGGTGTCGCTGTTGGACAGGGCCACGGGCGCGCCCCGGTGGACGTTCGACCTGGCGACCGCGCGGCCGGACTTCGCGAAGGGGCTGACGACGCTGTTCATGGCGCGGCTGGGGGTGATGCAGCCGGACCGGCTGGCGGCGCTCTTCGAGGCGTATCCGGAAGGCACCGCACGTGACACGTTGTGCCGGCGGTACTTCCTCGTGGTGTTGGATGCCTTTGGCGGGATGGTGTCCGCGCAGGAGATCACCGATCCGCTGCTCTCCGAGTGCAACCACCCACACCCGTTCGGCGTGGCGTCGGACGCGGCGGGGGATCTGTACCTGTCCTTTGGACAGACGCTGAATGTGGGGGCGCCGCTGTTTCCGGGGGCGCCCACGCTGCTGATGGCGTTCTCGCAGGACGGGGTGCCGCGCTGGCGCAAGACGGAGGCGTTCAGCGCGGGCGAGCTGGCCATCGTGAACGGGCTGTTGCTCAACGAGCGCTCCACGCAGGCGCTGCGCACGCAGGACGGGCAGGCGGTGGGTTCGCAGCCGTTCCCCAAGGCGCTGGGCCGCGCGGTGGCGACGTCCGAGCGCCTCATCCCGTCGCCGTCCCTGGACGACAGCGCGCAGGAGTGGCGGCTGCGGGGGCATGGGGTGCCGGGGTTGGAGGCGGCGTGGACGTACACGTTCCCGGGCTGGACGGGACCGGTAGGCTCCGAGCTGCGGCTGGCGAGCTGGACGACGCGCACGGGACTGCCGCCGGAGACGGTGGTGGTGGGCACGGGGATGAAGGGGTACACGGGGGTGATGTTCGCGGTGAGCGCGCGTGACGGCAGTGAGGTGTTCCAGTGCCCGCTGCCCAACTCGGCGACCCCCGCGCAGTTCCTGGAGCTGGGGCCGGACAGCGTGGTGATGATGGACTGGGCGCAGACGTGCGGGGACTGCGATCCCCCGTTCGCCAACAGCCAGGCGCGGTTCCGGCGCTTCCCCATTCCCGGGCTCCAGCCCGCGGAGGAACCCTGGCCGGGCACCTTCGGCGGACCGGGGCATGACCATCACGAGGATCCGGTGCGCGGGCGCTGAGGCATACCTCTCTGGGGTGAGTGCCTCGCGGGCACCCATGTCGGAAGGGGATGCTATCCCCCGGGTTGTGATTGCAGGGGGGATGCGGGATGAGCGGAGCAAGTGACGAGACCCTGGAAGGGCTCGATTACCAACGCACGGAGATCGTGCTGGGGCTGGTGGGGGCGCTGGGGACGGACCTCGAACGGATGGAGACCTTCTTGAGAGAAGGTCTCCGACGCTTCAACTATGAGCCGCAGGTCATCAAGGTGACCCGACTGCTGGAGACACTCCAGTCGGCGTCGTTGGATCATGGGTTGAAGGGATCGACGGAGGATGAGCGCATCGCCAGCCGCATCCAGGCGGGCAATGAGTTGCGACGTCTCTCAAAGCGCAACGACGTCTTCGCGCTCTACGCCGCGCAGCAGATCGCGGAACTCCGGGTCCGTTCCGGCACGGATGAGGATCGCCTCCCTCGCTGGCAGACCGCCCATCTTGTGCATTCACTGAAACATCCGGCCGAAGTGCGGACCCTCCGACGCATCTACGGTCCAGGGTTCTTCCTGGTGGGTGTGTACTCGCCGGAGTCGCTGCGTCTGCGCAAGCTGGTGGATCGACACCTGATTCCGGAGGAGAAGGCCCGCGAACTCATCCGGACGGATGAGAACGAGAAGGCAGGGCACGGACAGCACGCCCGGGACACCTTCGAGTTGTCGGATGTCTTCATCTCCATGACAGGCAACGAAGAGGAGTCCCGGAGCCAGGCCTTCCGCTTCCTGGACCTTGTCTTCGGCTCCCCCTGGACGACGCCCACACAGCAGGAGCACGCGATGTTCATGGCCTTCGCCGCCGCGCAGCGCTCCGGCAGCCTCGCGCGGCAGGTGGGGGCCGTCATCACCACCCCGACGGGAGATGTCATCTCCACCGGCGCGAATGACGCCCCCCAGTACGGAGGAGGGCAGTACTGGCCCGGTTCCCATGACCAGCGTGACAGTGCACGGGGCGAGGATTCCAACGACGTCCTCAAGAGGAAGCTCGTCGTGGGAATCATGCGCAAGGTGAAGAAGCGCTTCGAGCCAGGGACTGAATCACAGGAGGGGGATGACGCCCTCTACGCGGAGGGACGGAGTCTCTTCACCGATACGGGATTGCTGGACATCACCGAGTACAGCCGTGAAGTGCATGCGGAGATGGCGGCCTTGTCCGCGTGTGCGCGGCTGGGAGTCTCCACGCAGGGTGCACACCTGTATGCGACGACCTTCCCCTGTCACAACTGCGCCAAGCACATCGTGGCCGCGGGCATCGAGCGGGTGTACTTCGTCGAACCCTATCCGAAGAGCCACGCGCTGCGGCTGCACGGAGACTCCATCGCCCTGGCAACTGAGTTCCGGACGGCCAATGGCCCGGAAGAACAAGGAAGGTCGGAAGTTGGAGGAGACGGTCACGAAGAGTTCGCCGCGTATCCCCTTGCTCCCCTATGCTTATGTCCAGTTGGAGCAACTCGCATTGGACGAACTGTTCCAACTGATAAAGCAGGCGAAACAGGGGCCCGTGGGTTCCGGAGGAGAGGGTTGAATGTCTTTCAGGCTTGCGGACACGGAAGAAGCCCGGCGGTTCTGGGAGTCATTGGAACGCAACCGGCGCGTCGTGGCGAAGTGGCCGGACTGGATGCGGCGTGGCTCCGTCGGTGAGACGTTGTCGCGGGAGTGGGACGGGGATGTGGAAACGGAATCAGCGACCGTGCCCCCAGCCGGAACCCCTTCCGAGCAGCCCTGAACGCAGGTGGAGCAATTCCCTCTCACCGTCTTGAGAGGGATTGGACCCGGTCCAGGATGCGCCCTTCGCGCAGCGTTCCGTCCGGGTCCTGCGTCAGGGGCAGGCCCACCGCGGTGACGTCCCCGGGCCGCGCGCGTGTGAGCCACCCCAGCCAGGCGCAGGCCGTGGCATCCAACTGGTCATGCGTGCACGGGCCTCCGTCCACGAAGCGCAGACCCTCGGCTTCGAGCAGGGCCTGACGCCGGGCGCGTCCCTCCGGCGTGGCTTTTCCCCCCAACTTCTCCACAGCCAGCGTGCGCCACGTCGCGCCGGGGAAGGCCTCGAACAGGCGCGCCCGTGAAGGCTCCGGCGTGTCCAGGTCCAGCAGGGGGACTCCGGCCCCGCAGCGCAGCGCGGCGAACAGCAACACGCTCCCGCGCACGAAGCCCGCGAAGGGTGGGCCGGGCTGGGGCAACACGTCCGGGGTTCGCCCCGGCGCTCGCAACCGCCGCTCCGCGTCCCGCACCCGGCTGCCAGGGTTCGCCAGCGCCTGCGGTCCGTCCACCACCACCACGTCCCCGGGTCCCACGGCGAAGGCCTCCCGCAGGGCCTGCGGGTCCAATCCATGACGCGCGTCCGCCCGGGGCCACACGCGCTGGGAGAAGCGCACGTGGCCCTCCGCATCCAGCACGGCCTCGTCCACGGGGCGGGGCGCCCGGGCGAACGGGTCGGTCAAATCCCAGCCGACGAAACGGGTCGTCATCCCGTGCCTTCCTGCGGCGAGGTTGCTCGCCCAGCGTTAAGAGGGGCCGCCTTCCATTCCACCCAAGGTGACCCGCACATGCACTACCGCCCTCTGGGCCGCACCGGCCTGTTTGTCTCTGAACTGTGTTTCGGCGCCATGACGTTTGGCGGCGAGGGCTTCTGGAAGGCCATCGGGCAGCAGGGCCAGGCGGAGGCCGACAAACTGGTGGGCCGGTGCCTGGACGCGGGCATCAACTTCTTCGACACCGCGAACGTGTACTCGAACGGCCTGTCGGAGGAGCTGCTGGGCAAGGCGCTGGCCCCGAAGCGCTCCCAGGTGGTGCTGGCCACCAAGGTGCGCGGCCGCATGGGCCCGGGCATGAACGAGGTGGGCCTGTCGCGCTACCACATCCTCGACTCCGTGCACGCGAGCCTCAAGCGCCTGGGCACCGACCACATCGACCTGCTGCAGATCCACGGCTACGACGTGGCCACCCCGCTGGATGAGACGCTGCGCGCGCTGGATGATTTGGTGCGCGAGGGCAAGGTGCGCTACCTGGGCGCGTCCAACCTGGCCGCGTGGCAGCTCATGAAGGCGCTGGGTTTGAGCGACAGCCGGAACCAGTCCCGCTTCGAATCGCTCCAGGCCTACTACTCCATCGCCGGCCGCGACCTGGAGCGTGAGGTCGTGCCGCTGCTCAAGGACCAGAACGTGGGCCTGATGGTGTGGAGCCCGCTGGCCGGCGGCTTCCTGTCCGGCAAGTTCCGCCGCGACTCGCAGGGCCCCGAGGGCTCCCGCCGCGCCGCCTTCGACTTCCCGCCCGTGGACCGCGAGCGCGCGTACAACGCCATCGACGTGATGGACGTCATCGCGAAGGAGCAGAACGCCACCGTGGCCCGCGTGGCGCTCGCGTGGCTCCTGCACCAGCCGCACGTCACCACCGTCATCCTGGGCGCCAAGACGGAGGCCCAGTTGGAGGACAACCTGGCCGCCTCCGAGCTGCGCCTCACCCCCGCGCAGTTGGAGAAGCTGGACACCGTCTCCAAGCTGCCGCCCGAGTACCCAGGCTGGATGGTGGAGCGTCAGAACGCGGACCGCTTCCCCCCGACCCGCTGACCCGGTTCCACTGGGAGTCCCATCCCTGCGGACTTTTCCAAAACGGCTGGATGGACCCGACCTGCTGCATGCGACTGGAAGGCCGCGTCATCGGGATGCTCGGACCTCCACTGACAGTCCGGGATGGCGAGCGTCCAGGCAGTGAGGGGCCCGGGTCTCCAGGTGCGGTGAAAGACACCGACGGTGTTTGGGATTGGGACGGACTCCCGATATCTTGGGGACTGTGAAGCGCTCGGTGAACCCGGGCGTGGTCCACGGTGCTCACGCGTCTGCCTGGCAACACCCCCGTGGGGTCGGGGTCGCGTGAAAGAAGTGCGGTCGCCCG
The DNA here is from genome assembly GCF_003612065.1 of Corallococcus sp. CA047B. NCBI lineage: Bacteria > Pseudomonadati > Myxococcota > Myxococcia > Myxococcales > Myxococcaceae > Corallococcus > Corallococcus sp. CA047B. The sequence goes on along the minus strand of NZ_RAWD01000411.1, from coordinate 1,269 downwards.
GATGACCTTGGAGGTCCGGTGTGCGGCGGCTTCGTTGCTTCGTGGGGGGCCTGTCCGGGCCCCGGGAACTCCCCGGGGCCCGGGTAACCTTCTGGCTGTCAGGTCGCCTGCCTGCTCGGGCGGCTTCAGTTGCTGTAGTCGACGCGCGAGCCGCCGCTGACATCGACCTTGGAGTTCTTGGGTCGCGCGGACAGGCTGATGACGCTGCCGCCGGACGCATCGCCGGAGACGGTGCCGGGCGCGTCGGCCTCCACGGTGGCGCCGCCGCTGGCTTCCACGGACAGCTCCTTCACGCCCTGGAGCTGCCGGGCGTGGAGCTGCGAGCCGCCGCTGACCTCGGCGTCCACCCTCTCCGCGCGGCCGACGAGCGTCAGCTGGGCGCCGCCGCTGGCCTCGGCCTCCACCTGCTTCGCGTCCACGCCGCGCACGGTGAGCTCGGCGCCGCCGCTGGCCTCGGCCTCGAACTCCTCGGACGCGGAGGCCTCGGCCTCCACGTGGCTGCCGCCGCTGGACTCCACGTGGTCGATGCGGGGCGAGGACACGATGAGGCGCACCTTGCCGTTCAGCCCGTTGCCCCACCAACTCCCCTTGCGGTCGACCCGCGTGGTGAGGATGCCCTCCTCCACCACCAGCTTGATGCGGGAGATGGAGTCGGCGGGTCCTTCCAGGCGGGCGGACTTGGGGCCCACCTTCACCTGGGCGTGCAGGCCGTGGCCCACGGAGACACCGTGGAAGTCCTCCACCTGGCGCGTCTCACCGGAGCCTTCGCTGGAGGGGGTCTTGGCGTCCTCCGCGTGGGCGGTACAGGCGGCGGTGGCGAGGCAGCAGGCGGCGAGCACGGACAGCGGGGCGATCCTCATGGTCGGCTCCAGGCGTGGCGCGGGACGTACAGGCACGTCCCGGCGAATGCCTCGGTTACGCGGGAGCCGGCGGGTTGATTGCGTGCCCTCGACGAAAGTCGCGGGGAGCGCCTGTCAGGGATTGGCCAGCAGTTCCAGGGGGACCCGGACGGACGTGGTGTCGTCGGGTTTGATCTCCACGAGGAGCTTCAGGGGCCGGCCGGTGCCATCCATGAGCTTCAGCGTGTGCCTGCCCACCGGGAGGGCGACCTTGGTGAGGGGCGTCTCTCCGAGCGAGCGGTTTCCCAGGGACACGCGGGCGGAAGGTTCGGTGACGAGCGTGAGGAAGCCCTGGGGCGCCGCGGCTTCGGCGGTTTCGGTCGGAGCGTCCTCGACGACTTCGGGCGCGGCGGGGGTCCGGGGCTTGCGG
>NZ_RAWD01000410.1:0-7029 GCF_003612065.1 Corallococcus sp. CA047B | reverse complement strand
GCCGGAGGGGGCGTCGCGGCGGGCGGCGTGGACGTGGCGTTCGCCTTCGTCGGGGCCGGCTCGGTGCGAACGGGCGGCGGAGGCATGGGCAGCGCCTTGTCGATGGGCTTCGCGTCGCGGGCCTGGACATCCCGCCGTGACGCAGGACTCGCAGGACTCGTGGCGGCCTGGGACGACGAACCGCTCCCCCCCTTGTAGAAGGCGAGGTAGCCGCCGGCGCCCGCGGACACGAGGCCCGCCAGCACGCCCACGTCCGCCACCAGCGCGTACGTCTTGCCGGTGCTCTTCAGGTCCTCCGCGCGGGTGCTGCCCTGGGGCGCCGTCTTGAACGCGTCCGACTTCGAGGAGGACTCCAGCCCGAAGTAGATGCCACCCGCCAGCAGGGCGACACCAGTGGCCAGCAGCACGTAGCCCACCGTGCGGCGGCTCACGCCCCCGCCCCCGGTGAAGTGCGTCGTCGGCTTGCCACCGACGCGCGCCGCGTCCTGGGCGACCAGCCCCGTCAGGAACGACTCGGAGCCCGTGGCCATCGCGTCGCCGCGCGGCACCTGGGACCCCACCGCGTACGCCAGGTTGTGGCCGTCCGCCACGTCCAGCCGCACGCCCGTGACACTCAGGGGCGCGTTGCCCGGGCCGCCGCGCACCAGCAGCGCCAGCACCTGCGGCACGCCCGCGAGCGCGCCCAGCTCCTGCAGCGCCTTGTCCCGGTCCTCGCCGTCCGGCTCCTTCGCGATGCGCTGCACCAGCGCGTCCATCCGCTGCTGCACGGGCAGGCGCGTGAGCGTGAAGGACGCCTCGCCTTCGCGCGCCCTGCCCTCCAGCACCGAGTAGCCCGGCGCCACCAGCGTCACGTAGTGGTCCGCGCGCGTCAGGCCGGTCAGCTCCACCGGGGACACGCCCCGGAAGGCCCCGTCCACGAACACCTGCGCGGGCACCGGCTGCGTGCGCACCGACAGCGTGGCCTCCGCGCCGGTCAGCTGCGCCTTGCGCTCCTTCTCCACGAACGCGACCTCTTCCGGGGGGAAGAAGTTCGGGTTGAACTGGGCGCGGGGATCCACCGCCAGCACCGCGCGCATCTCCAGCTCCGCGGCCTTGTTCTCCCCGTTGGCCACCTGCGACGCGGCCTTCATCACCCGCGCGCGACTCAGGAGCGCGAACGCGCGCGACAGGTCCGCCAGCTCATACGCGCGCACCGCCTTGTCGAAGCTCTGGAGCGCCTTCACGGTGTCCAGTTCGTCGTAGGCCTTGGCGCCTTCCTTGAACGCGGCGTTGCCCTCCACCGCCTTGGCTTCGCGGGCGCTCGCGCCCTGGGCATCCAGCGCGTCCGTCAGCCGCACCAGCTCCAGCCTCCCGGAGCGGGCCACGGCCTGTTCAGCCCAGTGCGACAGCTTCAGCGCCTCGCCCTCCAGCGAGGGGTCCAACGGAATGGCCACCACCGCGATGCGCGGGCTTGCGGCCGCCGGCAGCGTGCGCGGGATCAGCCGCAGGGGTACGTGTTGCTGCTGCGCCGCCGCGGGGCCCATGGCCAGCATTCCCACCAGCCAGCCACTGAGCGTCGCGTGCAGCGCGCGATTGAAAGGACGTCGCATCCGGTCTCCCTCGTTGCTGTGCGCATTACACGCACTGCCCGGCGGAACGCCAGCCTCGAAAGGGGTTTCAGCGACCCGCCGTCGTCCCCGGCCCCCGGGGCGCCGTCCCCGGCGCCAACCCATGGAGGTAGTTGAGGGCCACCCGCAGCTGCGCGTCCGTGAGCTTCGCCGTCACCGCCCAGTCCTTCAGGTTCGCGGGCAGTCCGCGCGGCGCGGCCGCGACCTCCGACGTCGTCTGGGACGGCTCCGCCCGGAAGTGGCGCTGCAGGTCCTTCTCCCGGGGCGCCTCGGCTCCCGCCTTGCCCGTGGAGTTCTCCGGCACGAGGAAGTCCGGGGTGATGCCCTTCTCCTGGATGCTGCGGCCCTTGGGCGTGTAGTAGCGCGCGATGGTGAGCTTCAGCCCGGAGCCATCCTCCAGCTCGATGATGGTCTGCACGCTGCCCTTGCCGAAGGTCTGCGTGCCCATGATGACCCCGCGGCCGTGGTCCTGGAGCGCACCGGCGACAATCTCCGACGCGGACGCGCTGCCCGCGTTGACCAGCACCACCACCGGGTAGTCCTTCTCCGTGTCGCGGTCGCGGCTGCGCTCCTCGGAGGCGTTGCGGCCATCACGGCCGCGCGTGGACACGATGGGCAGGTTGCCCGGCAGGAAGCGGTCGCTCATCGCCACCGCCTGGTCCAACAGGCCGCCGGGGTTGTTGCGCAGGTCCAACACCAGGCCGTCCAGCTCCTTGCCGCCGTTGAGCGCGCGCAGCCGGTCCAGCTCCTTGCGCAGGGACTGGTCCGTGCGGTCCTGGAAGTTCTTCACCTTCACGTGACCGATGCCGTCGTAGAGCGCGCCCTCCACCGACACGATGCGGATGTGGTCGCGCAGGATGGCCAGCTCCTGGGGCGCGTTGAAGCCCGCGCGCATCAGCGTGAGCAGCACGCGGCCCCCGGCGGGCCCGCGCATCTTCTGGAGCGCGCGGCCCAGGTCCATGCCCTGGGTGCTCTCACCGTCGATGGCCAGCAGCTCGTCGCCGGCCTTGATGCCCGCGCGGGCCGCGGGCGTGTCGTCGATGGGGGCCACCACCACCAGCCGGTCGCCCTTGCGCGCGATTTCGATGCCCAGCCCGCCGAACTCGCCCGACGTGTCGATCTTCATCTCCCGGAACACCTCCGGGGGCATGAAGACGGTGTGCGGATCCAACGTGTCGAGCATCCCCTGGATGGCGCCGTGGACCAGCGTCTTCCTGTCCACCGACTCCACGTAGTTGTTCTCCACGTAGGAGAGCACCCGCGCGAACAGCTCCAGCTGCCGGTACGCCGTCTCGTCCTTGGCCGCCGCGTCCGCCGGCTCCCTCGCGAACGCGGGGGCGCCCCACAGGAGGAGCGCGGCCAGACCCAGGCGCCACGGCGGGAGGAGACCTGTCACGGGAGCGCGTCCTTTGTGGCGGGGAGGAAGGGGCCTTATCGCCAGGGCCCCGGAGTCTACACCCGGTCCACCGAACGATTCCCGCCTGACAGCCCTGCCCGGTCCGCGAAGCCCACCAGGTGGGACACGAACGCGTCCGGCCGCTCCATCTGCGGCACGTGGCCGAAGCCCTCCACCACGTGGACCTCCGCCTGACGCGGCAGGTGCTGCCGGTACCAGGTGAGGATCTCCGGGGGCAGGAGCCGCTCGCTGCCGCCCCACAGGAAGAGCACCGGCATCTTCAAGTCCCGCACCGCCTGGGGCGCGATGCTGGCCTGCGTGGCGATGGCGTCCGCCGCGAGCGCCTGCACCGTGGGGTTCGAGTAGAACTTGCGCATCTCCGACGCGAGCAACATCGCGGCCCACGGCGGACGGTGGAACAGCCGCCGCGTGAGTTCGCGCGCGTCCTCGTTCGACTTCACCTCGAACACGCTCAGGAGCGCCGTCAGGGCCTGCGGCGTCAGCTCCGCGCCCGCGGGGGCCACCAGCGCCAGCGCCTTCACCCACTCCGGATGCTCGGCCGCCAGGTTGACGGCCATGGCCCCGCCCAGCGAATTGCCCACCACGAGCGCGGGTTCCTTCACCACCTGCTCGCAGTAGGCGGTGAGCACGTCGAACTGGCTCTTCACGCAGGTGGGCCCGCCGCAGTACGCCCCGGAGAAGCCGTGCCCCGGCAGGTCCGGCGCGAGCACGCGCGAGAAGCGGCGCGCCAGCCCGAAGAACGTCCGCCCGAAGCCGTTGGCCGAACCGCCCAGCCCGTGCACCAGCAGCACCGGCGGCCCCTTGCCCTGCCCCTGGAGCGCGTAGTGGTGGACCGCCTGGCCCGCGACGTTCACCGTCTCCGACTGGACGCCACGCGCCACCAGCACCCGGCGCATCGCCTTCTGCATCCCCACCATCAGGTCCACGTGCGAGCCTCCTTCTCCTCCGACAGCCGTCTGGCCCCTTTTAACGCCTCTGTTCTTCCGGCGCAGCGCGTCAGAGCAGACACAGTCAGGGCGTGGGGGCCACGGGGGCAAGCCACGGGGCAGGGTCAACGGCCTGACCGGCGCGGCGCACCTCGAAGTACAGGTAGGCGCCCTTGAGGGAGCCGGTGTCGCCCACCTCGCCCACCACGTCGCCCGGGGCCACGCGCGCGCCCACCTCCGCCCCGACGGTGGACAGGTGGGCCATCAGGGTGTGGAAGTCGTCGCCGTGGTCGACGATGAGCAGGTTGCCGTAGCCGCGCAGCCAGCCCGCGTAGACGACGGTGCCTTCGGCCACCGCGTGCACGGGGGTGCCCGCTGGCACGCGGATGTCCACGCCCTTCTGCACCGTGACGGTGTTGAAGCGCGGGTTCACCACCCGGCCGAACCCCACCTCGATGATGCCCGCCACCGGCCTGGGCAGCTTGCCCTTCAGCGCTCCGAAGCCGCTGGTCGCGGGGGCTTCGTGCAGGTCCACCAGCATGCGGGTGAGCTCCGCGTCCGCGCCCTCCAGCTCGCGCACGGCGCGCTTGGCCAGCTCCGCCTCGCCGGCCAGCTTCCCCACCACCTCCTCCAGCGCCTCCTGCTGGGCCCGGGCCTGCTTCGACTGCGCCTGGAGGAAGGCCACGCGCTGGGACAGCGAGGTGTGCAGCCGCTTCAGCTCCAGCGTCGCCTGTCGCTGGAGCCCCGCCACGTGCTGCACGGTGCGCAAGAGCTCCAGGTCGCCCGCCATGCTGGCCTCCAGCGCGCGCGCCCGCCACATGAGCGCGGCGAAGTCCTCCGCGGACAGGAGCACCTCCAGCGGCCGGCGGCGCTGGAGCCGGTACAGGGTGCGCAGGCGCGGGGACAGGCGGCGCAGCTGGGCGCGCAGGGCCTCGCGCAGCACGGCCTCCTCGCGCTCGGCCAGCACGACGCGGCGGCGGAACAGGTTCAGGTCCCCTTCCAGCGCGCGCACGCGGCGGCGGGAGAAGGAGGCCATGTCCTCCATCAGCTCCATGCCCTCCAGCACGGAGAGCTTCTTCGCCTCCACCAGCGCGAGCGTGGCGCGCTGCGCGGCCAGCTTCTCGCGGATGGCCGCGCGCTCCGACTCCTCGTCCTGCTGGGCCCGCGCCAAGGTCGCGCCCAGGAGCAGCACCAGGACCATGCCAAGACAGAGGCGCCCGCTCATACCCGCAGGAAGCGCCCCACCGCGACGAAGCTGCCACCCAGGCCCAGCGCGCACCCGGCCGCGAGCAGCTCCACCGCGGTGCGCGTCTCCACCCACGGCGCATTCACGCCCGGGCCCAGGATGAACGCGAACAGCGAGCCCAGCGTGGGCCCCAGGAGCCGGCCGAACAGCCACAGCCCGCCCAGCGCCACCAGCGCGCCCAACAGGCCCTGGAGCAGCCCCTCCAGGAGGAAGGGTGCCTTCACGAAGCGGTCGGTGGCGCCCACCAGCTTCTGGATTTCAATCTCCTCGCGCCGCGCGTAGATGGCCAGCTGGAGCGTGGCCGCGACGATGACGATGGTCGTCCCCAGCACCACCACCAGCGCCACCAGCGCCCCGAAGCTCAGCGCCCGCGCGATGGCGGACAGCCGCTCCACCGCGGCCTCGCCGTAGTCCACGCCGGTGACGCCGGGCAGCGCGCGAAGCTCCTTCGCCAGCGACTGGAGCGCCGCGGGAGAGCGCCGGGCCTCCGGCACGCGCAGCTCCAGCGTCGCGGGCAGCGGGTTCTCCGGCAGCTCCGACAGGGCCTCGCCCAGGTCTCCCAGTTCGCGCTTGAGCCGCAGCAGCGCCGCTTCCGGCGGCACCACCGTCACCTCGCCGTGACTCAGCTCCACCACGCGCGTGTGGACGCCGTGGACCTCGTCCTGTCCCAGCTGCGGGGCCAGGTAGATGGTGACTTCCACCTCCCCGCCCAGCGACGCGAGCAGGTTGTCCACCACGTGCGACGCGCCGCGCGCGAGCCCCGCCGCGAACAGCGCGATGGCGATGGTGGACACCGCGATGAAGTGGACGAAGGGCGCGTGCTTCAGCCCGCCAGCCGCCGAGCGCCAGAAGTACGCCGCCTTCGACAGCACGCTCATACCAACATCCGCCGGGCCGCCTTGACGCCGTCCTCGTCGGAGACGATGAGCCCGCGCTCCAGGCGCACCGTGCGCTTCTGGTAGCGCGACAGGAGCGTGGCGTCGTGCGTGGCCACCATCACCGTGGTGCCCCGGATGTTGATGTCCGTGAGCAGGTCCATGATCTCCACGGTGAGCGCCGGGTCCAGGTTGCCGGTGGGCTCGTCCGCCAGGAGGATGGTCGGGTCATTCACCAGCGCGCGCGCAATCACTACGCGCTGCTGCTCTCCACCCGACAGCCGCAGGGGCAGCGAGTTCGCCTTGTGCTCCAGCCCCACGAGCTTGAGCATCCGGTGCACCTTCTCGCGCCCCTCCACGCGGGGCACGCCCAGCACGTCCAGCGTGAAGCCCACGTTGTCCGCGACGCTGCGGTGGGGCAGCAGCTTGAAGTCCTGGAACACCACGCCGATGTTGCGCCGCAGGTACGGCACCGCCGACTCACGGATGCGCGCGATGTTCTTGCCGCCCACCAATATCTGCCCCTTGGTGGCCTTCTCCCCGCAGAAGATGAGCTTGAGCAGCGTCGTCTTGCCCGCGCCCGAAGGCCCGGTGAGGAAGACGAACTCGCCCTTCTCCACGTTCAGGTTGATGTCCTGCAGGACGGGCGGATCGCCGGGATACGCCTTGTAGACGTGGAAGAACTGGATCATGACCGGGAGCGCAAGCCCCCGGAGCCTACCACGGCCCCGGAGCACGCCCAGGAACGGGCCGCTCACGGGGAAACGCGGACAGGCGGTGCGACTTAAGAGGGCTCACCCTCGCTGGCGAGGTAGCTCAGGATGACCTCGTCCAGGCTCTTCTCGGAGATGAGGTCCTCGCCGAACAGCGTCTCCACGCCCACCTCGTTGATGCGGGGCTTCTCCTTGAGGGCGCGCGCGGCGGCCACTTCGGGAGGGAGCACGATGGGGGCGGCGAC
>NZ_RAWD01000040.1:0-40189 GCF_003612065.1 Corallococcus sp. CA047B | reverse complement strand
GCCGTGGCGCGAGCACGGGGACGACCCTGCCGCCCACCGCCCCGGCGGCCCCGGTCCCGGTGCCCACGGCGCCGTCCCCCACGGGTGGGACGCCGGTGTCGCGTCCGCCGCCGGTGGCCTCGCGCTTCGGGCTGGCGGTGATCGCCGGGACGACGCGCGGCCAGCGCTACAAGCTCCCGGTGACGGGCTGCGTGGTGGGCCGTCAGCGCGGGGCCATCCTGTTCCCCGACGACGTCTTCGTGTCGCCGCTGCACGCCACCTTCCTGGTGAAGGACGGCGCCCTCTTCGTCCGGGATGAGACGAGCGCCTCCGGCGTCTACGTCACCTTCTCCGGCACGGAGCCCCTGGCGCCGCGCGCGCTCTTCAGCGCCGGCCAGCGGCTGTTCCGTTTCACCGGCCGCGTGGAGTCACCGCCGCCCGTCGCCGGCCGGCCCAACCTCTACGGCTCACCGGTGCCGCTGGGTCAGGCGCTGTACGGCGTGGAGGAAGTACACATGGGAGGCAGGGCGGGCCGGGCGGTGGTGACGGCCGCGGCGCTGCTGACCATCGGGCAGGCCCACTGCGACCTCGCGTACCCGCATGACGAGGGGCTCGCCGGCCGGCACTGCGAATTGAGCCCCACCGCGACGGGCGCGATGCTGCGCGACCTGTCCGGCGGCCTGGGCACCTACGTGCGCATCCCGCCCGCCACGGAGCGCCCCCTGCGTCCCGGAGACCGGGTCCGCCTGGGCCAGCACGTGGTGCAGGTGGAGACGCTCGGCTGAAGAAGCGCGGGTCGCCGCGTCCGCCGGACGGGGCCGAACCTTCAGCGGACGGAAACACTCGGGGGCTCCATGGGCCCCCACCCGTCAGCCGGAGGGCGCCACCGGATTCGCCCCTTCGCCAGGGGAACAGCCCCCCAGGCCTGCGTCCCCGCGTCAGGGTGCCGCGGGGCGGGCCACGGCGCTGCCGAGCCGCAGCTCGATGTACGCCCGCGCCTTGGAGTCGGGCATGTCCCGCAGGTGGCGCTCCCACCAGCCACGCGCCTCGTCCGTCTGGTCGCGCTGCCAGTACAGCTCGCCCAGCTTCAGGGCCAGCTCCGCCTCCGGGTTGTAGCTGAAGGCTTCCTTGTAGCTGGCCGTCGCGCGGTTCAGCTCGCCGGAGAGCACGTCGCGGTCCCCGTCCTGCGTCAGCTTGCGGGCCTTGTCCACGTTGCGCGAGGTGCTGGGAATCTGCCGCAGGTACTCGGGCGGCTGGTTCGGGTCCGTGCCGGCGGTGAGCTGCCGGGGTGCATTGGCCGGCGGCAGGTAGGTGTTGCCCTCCGCGCCGCTGCCCGCGCCGATGCCGAAGTAGTAGACGAAGAAGCCCACCGCCCCCAGCACCAGTACCGTGGTGAGCGCCTTGAAGAAGAGGATGAGCCCCTCACCGCCCCCCGACCCGGCCGCGGTCTCCGACGTGCGTTTGGCGCGCCGGGCCTCCTCGGACGCCAGCGTGGCTTCCTCGGACACGGGGGTGCGCGTGTCGGGCAGCGCCCGCACGGTGGCTTCCACCGTCACGTCGTTCCAACCGGTGTTGTTCTTGGCTTCCTGGTTCTGGGCCGCCTGGGACTTGCGCGGAAGGGGCGCCAGCACCCCGGCCGCCTGCGGACGACGGGGCGCGATGTCATTCGCACCGCCGCGCCGGCGCTCCTTGTCCACCGCGAGCAGTTCCGCCTTGAAGGCGTTGGCGTTGGCCGGCCGGTCATCCGGGTCCTTCGACAGGACGCGCAGGATGAGGCGCTCCATCCCCGGGGAGATGCGCGCCTCCGGACGGCGGCGCGAGGGCGGAGGCGGCTCCTCGGTGAGGTGCTTGGTGGCGAAGCCCACCGCCGAATCGGACTCGAAGGGCAGGAGGCCCGTCGTGAGCTGGTAGAGGATGACGCCCACCGCGTACAGGTCCGAGCGGTAGTCCAGCACCGCGCCCCGCGCCTGCTCCGGCGACATGTACTCGGGCGTGCCGCACACGAAGCCCGCGCGCGTGAGGGCCGGGCCCTCGTCCTGCACGTCGGTGATCTTCGCGATGCCGAAGTCCAGCACCTTCACGAAGTCCGGCTCGTTGCGGCGCTGCTCCACCATGATGTTCTCGGGCTTCAGGTCCCGGTGGATGACGCCCGCGCCGTGCGCGTCCGACAGCGCGCTGAGGATCTGCAGGGCGATGCGCACCACGCGCGCCTCGCCCAGCGGCCACTCGCGGCTGAGGATCTGATGCAGATCCTGCCCGGACACGTACTCCATCGCGATGAAGAGCGCGCCGTCGTCCGCCTGACCGAAGTCCAGCACGCTGATGGAGTTGGGGTGATTGAGCCGGCTGGCGGCCTTCGCCTCGCGCTGGAAGCGCGCGACGGTGCGCTCGTCCGACAAGAGCGTGTGGCGCAGCACCTTCAGCACCACCACCTTGTCGAGTGCGAGCTGACGGGCCCGGTACACCTTGCCCATGCCGCCCTCGCCGATGAGGGCCTCGACGCGGTACTTGGAGGCAATCGTCTTGCCGACGTACTCGTCGCCGCCCTCCGCCGCGCGCAACAACGTCGCGCCGCAGGCGGGGCAGTAGCGGGAAGAGTCTTCGGCGTCGGCGCCGCAGGAAGGGCAGTACACGTCAGCGTCCAGTAGGTGGGGTCGGGACTTCACCATGCCCTTCGGGTGCGGAGCAAGCCATGCGCGCCGGGCCCCCCAACACCGCTCCAGCCTGCTAGAAGAGGGCCTCTCATGGACGCCGTGGACTATTGCCCCCGCTGTGACACCGAGAATTCCCGGGATGCCACCGTATGCCGCGCTTGCGGCTCGGCGCTGCGCTCCGGGACGATGGTGATGGCCGTGGCGCACGTCTCCTCGCGCCCGCAGGTGTCCATCCGCGTCGTGCGGGCGGACGGCGGCCCCGAGTCCCTCGTGCGCATGCAGCGCGACACCCTCACCTGCGGCCAGCAGGCGGACATCGCGCTCAACGACGACCCCTTCATCATGCCCGTGCAGGCGCGCTTCTTCTTCTCCGGCGCCCGGCTGGCCGTGGAGGACGTGGGCGGCGCCAACGGCGTCTTCGTGCGCCTGCGTCAGGAGCGCGAGCTGCCCGCGGGCGGAGAGCTGCGCCTGGGCCGTCAGCGCCTGGTGCTGGAGCCCATCCCCACCGCGGCGCTCGGACCCGGCGGCACGCAGGTGTGGGGCTCACCGGATCCCGGCTACCGGCTGCGGCTCATCCAGCTGCTGGAGGGCGGCCTGCGCGGCGCGGCCTTCCCGCTCAAGGACGGCGACAACCTGCTGGGTCGCGAGCAGGGCGACATCGCCTTCCCCACGGACGGCTTCGTGTCCGGGCGGCATGCGCTGCTGCAGGTGCGGGGGGACCGGCTGATGGTGCGGGACGTGGGCTCGTCCAACGGCACGTTCATCCGGCTCGCCGGGCCGACGTTCGTGGACAACGGCGACCACTTCCTCATCGGCCGCCAGCTGCTGCGCGTGGAAATCCAGGCCGTCGTCGCCTGAGCGGACTTCCCTGAAGGGCCCTGCCGCATGAAGGCGACATGGCCGCACGGCGCTTCAGGGCCCGTGCGGCCAGCATCCTTCACGCTCCGGCGTCAGCCGTAGGACTTCTCCTTCTTCTCCTGCTCTTCCTTGCAGCGGATGCAGAGCGTCGTCACCGGACGCGCATCCAGACGCTTGGGGGAGATGTCCTCCTCGCAGCGCTCGCAGATGCCGAAGGTGCCGTCCTCGACGCGCTTGAGCGCGCCGTCGATCTTCTGCAGCAGGAACTTCTCGCGGTCCCTCAGACGGAAGACCATCGACTGGGTGTACTCGGAGGCGGCCTGGTCGATTTCATCCGGCAGGTCGTCGGTGTCGAAGGAAGACTCCTCCACCAGGGTCTTCTTCGCGCTCTCGAGCAGGCTCGCTTTACTGTCCTCGAGCATCTTCTTGTAACGCTTGAGATCTTTCTGGTTCACAGCCTGCGCTCCAGGTGGGGCGGGTAGAGGGGGCCTGGCCCCTGAAAAAAAGGGCCCGAAAGCTTTATCTATGCACCTTGCAGTGTCAAGCTGACCTGCTGGAATTTATAGGTGCACGAGGGGCGGCTTGAGCGACAACACGAAGTTCGATCGGGAATTCTTGCGCTCGGCGCTGACATTGGCCGCCAAGAGCGACGTCGACCACTTCCTCTACATCTGTGACACGCCCATTCCTCCCGAGGACCTGCGGGGTCGTCCTGCCCGCAAGAAGCTTGTGTACGCGGTGACGCTGGAGGCGCTGGCGCACGAGCACCAGCGCAAGAAGGTACGCGCACTCGTCATTCCCGCCTACGACTACTCGCGCACCGAGCGGGTGAAGGTAGCGCTCGTGTCCGCGCTTTCCCAGGGTGCTTTCAAGGAAGGCGACCTGGTGTTGTGCATGACGGGAAAGGTGGGTCGGGCACCGGACACGTTGATGCAGATGCGCATTGGCGGTTCGCTGGACGACCGGCTGGCCATCGAGGGCGTGAAGCTGGGCGAGGAGTTCAACTCGCAGGTGGTGGACGCGCTCATCCAGTTGGCGCTCCAGATTGGCCAGGAGGGCTTCGAGGGCCACCCCATCGGGACCATCATCACGATTGGCGACCACACGAGCGTCCTGGAGAAGAGCCGGCAGCTCACCATCAACCCGTTCCAGGGCCTGTCGGAGGCCGAGCGCAACGTGCTCGACCCGAAGATCCGCGACGCCATCAAGAACTTCTCCGTGCTGGACGGAGCCTTCGTCATCCGCGAGGACGGCGTGGTGCTGTCCGCCGGCCGCTACCTGTCCGCCAACGACGACACGGTGAAGATTCCCCTGGGCCTGGGCGCGCGGCACGCGGCCGCTGCGGGCATCACCTCAACCACGCACTGCATCGCGCTGGTGGTGAGCCAGACGTCCGGCGCGGTGCGGCTGCTCAAGGGCGGCAGCATCGTGCTGGAGCTGCACCAGACGGCGCGGCGCTCCTGAGGCCCTTGCCCTACTCCTTCGCGCGCGCGGGCGTCGCGGCGGGGCCGTGCTCCTCGCGGTAGATGTCCGCCAGGGCGTGCGCCTTCTCCACCTCGTCGCGCGCGGCCTCCAGCGCGAGCACCCGGTCGAAGCGCTCCACCTGCTCGCGCAGCGTGTCGGTGATGACGCCGCCCACGGCCATGCGCGCGGACGCGCTCTCCCGTTCGATGCGCAGGTCGGCCACGCGCTCGCCCAGGTCTCCGGCCGCGGAGAGCAGCAGCTCCGCGTCCCGCTCCGCGCGGCGCAGGGATTCGCGCGTGGACTCCAGCAGGCGTTCGGTCTGCACGCGGTCGCGCTCCAGCACGCCCACGCCCTTCGCGTCGCCCCGCTCATGGGCCGTCTGGCACCTGCCGGCGATGTCGCCCAGGCGGGCCGTGTAGCGCGTCACCCCTCGGGCGAGTTCTCCCTTGAGGGCCAGCAGCGTGGCGGCGGACTTGCGCACCTCCGCCGCCTGGCGCTCCAGGTCCTCGATGAGCCGGTCGAACGTGGCCAGGGGATCCACGGGCGCCGGAGGCGTCTTCTTGCGTTTGAGGAAGCCGAACATGGCGCGTGCCTTGAGGCCCGAAGCCTACCCGAATGGACGGCAGAGCAGTCGCACGCGTTCGAGCGCGGTCGCCACCGGGCGATCGCCGCCGGACAGCACCGCCAGGTAGCGCGCGGGCGTCAGTCCATAGACGGACAGCAGGTGCTGCAGCAGCACCACGCTCTCCGTCGCGCGCCGGTCCGTGGGCGCCAGCGACGCGGCCTCGCCCACCGCCTCCAGGATGTCCACCACGCGCGCCGCGAGGTCCGCGCCAGGGACTTCCAGCCCGGGGGACGGCGCGGGCGACGCCGGGAAGAGCGCGTCGAAGGACGCTTCCACCGCCACGCCCGCGAGGGGCGCACGCCCGGAGGCCACCGCCTCCAGGGCATCCAGGTGCGGCCCCAGCGCCTCCAGCGCTTCCATCGTGGCCGGCACGTCGCGCGGCAGCAGCGTACGCCAGGGCGTGTCGAACTCCGTGCGCGCCCAGCGGATCTCCTCGTCGGAGAGCGGGTGGTAGAAGGCGCGGCCTCCGGCGGCGCGCTGCTCGAGCACCAGGGACTTGAGGTCGGCGTTCTCCTCGCCCAGCGAGATGAAGCTCAGCGCGATGTCCAGGGCGCCCATCGGCGCGCGGGTGCGGCGGATGAGGTCCAGGTCCACGCGGTCCTCGCCGTCGGTGATGAGCACCACCGTGGCGCGGGCGAGGTACGGGTCCTTGCCCTGCGCGGCGCGGATGGAGTCGAACGCGGACAGCAGGGCCAGGGAGATGTCCGTCTGGCCCTCGGCGGGCGAGTCGCGGAAGAGTTTTTCAATCTGCCGCGTCGCCTCCGCGGCGGTGTCCACGCGGGCCAGCTCCGTGGGCACGTCGTTGAAGAAACTGAAGTAGAGCGGATCAAAGGCTTCGTCGCGCCGGGCCTTCACCCGCAGGTTGTTGAGCTCCGCGATGATGAGCGCATCGCGGAAGCGCGCCCGCGCTCCGTGCATGGAGCCGGACGCGTCACAGACGTAGACGCGCACGGCGGTGCGCTTCACCTTGCGCGGCTTGGGCGGAGGCGCGTCGTCCAGGTAGGTGCGGACGAGCTGCCGGTGCGCGGCCAGGTCCTGGAGGATCCGTCGCGGGTCCGTGATGACGAACTGGTGGATCTCATCCAGGCTGCCCGTCGTCGCGAACGACATCGTCTGCGTCGGATACGGCACCTGGCGCGGAACGGCTCGCGCGGCGGAGGTGTTCGACTCGACGATCTCCTCCGTCAGCGAATCCTCCACGTCGAAGAAGCGCGCGCACCCGGCCGCCAGGTCGAACGTGGCCAGCTGTTCCGGCTGGAGCGAGAACGCCAGGTCCGCGAGCCGCTCGTCCGGCCCGCCCTCCTCCTGTCGCTCCACGTCCTCGGCCGCGTCGTCCGCCTCTCCCAACCACCGGACCAGCGACTCCGACTCCGCGTTCTCCACCATCCGCGTCAGCCGGGGCTCCGGGGGCAGCAACGGGGTGAGCGCGCTCCGGGCCGCGGCGGCCAGCTCCGGGTCTCCGGCCTCCAGGGCGCGCTCGTAGAGGCCCTGCAACGACCGGTAGGCGCCCCGGGGATCCTTGTGGGCGGTCTCACGCACGCCCCGAACCAGAGCCTCAAGAGAGCGCGTGGGAGGAACTTCGCGCACGCGCTCGCGCGCCTCCGCCACGTCGTTGCGCAGGGCCATGCTCCGAGCACGGTCCGCGTCCGTGCCCAGGCGGAGGAGCATCTCGTGGGCCAGGTCCAGGTCGCGCCGCTTCTGCACCAGGTCGATGACGTTCTCACGCGCGCGCATGGCCAGCAGCTCGGCGACCGCCAGCTTCGCGCTGACAGGCGGCTGCTGGCGATCCGTGTCGCTTGGGCGGTCGAAGATCTCGAACGGCACCTCTTCCTCCAGCGGCGCCAGCGGGCGTCCGAAGAGGTCCGCCACCTTCACCGCGCGGGCCAGCCGCACGAAGCCCCGGTCCAGCGCGGTGAGCGCGCCCGCCGGCACTTCCCCGGAGCGGTGCGCCCGCTCCACGCGGCGCAGACATTCCTCGAACTCCTCCAGCGCCTGGGCCGCGCGTCCCGCCAGTCCCTGCGCGAGCACCCCTGCCCTGCCCCGCTGGGTGCCCAGCGCGAGCAGCAGCCGCGCATCCGCGGCGGTGTGGATGCCCACCCGATCCATCTCCCGGTCGAGCGCCACGAGCACCGGCAGCGACAGGTCCTCCGGCCCCTTCACCTTGCGGCCGAAGGGCCAGGACCACGACGCGCCGACCCGGCCCGGTGTCGCGGGCTGGCGCAGCGCATCCAGGCGCTGCCGCAGCTGGGTGAGTCGCCGCGCCAGCACGTCTCAGCGCCGCCTTCCGTCCACGGGTGCCACGCTCACAGCGCGGTCCGCCGCTCCAGCACCTGCCGGCTGAAGCGTCCGAAGTCCTCGTCGATGCCGCGAAGCTGGGCGGACAGCTTGTGCGCGCTGGTGCCCAGCTCGCCCGGAAGCGTCTCCAGCATGCCCAGGGTGGCCTTGAGCCGCACCAGCTCCCCCTCCTTGAGCGCGAGCAGCGGGAAGCGGCTTCGGACCAGCCGCTCGAAGGTGCGCTCCGCGTCGCCACGGGCCGTCAGCGACTCCGGAGTGGGCAGCGCGGACAACAGCTGCGTCAGCCAGCTGCGCAGGTACTTGATGCGCGACTGGAGGAAGGACAGCTCGGCCTGGGCCACCGCCGCGCGCACCGTGTCGGAGAGGAACGCCGCCGCGGAAGCAGGGCGCGCCGCCATCAACTGACCGTCCAGGCCCACCAGCGCCGCCAGCTCCCCATCCGGCGCCTGCGTGGTCAGCTCCCCCCGGTAGTAGGTGTACGCGTCGCCGTTGAGCACCGCCGTGGGCGCGGGAGGCGGACTCGCCACCTCGCGCGACAGCACGCGGGCGTGCTCCTTCAGGCGCGTCTCCATCAGCTCGCGGCACTCGACGAGCACCGGCTCGGCCGTCACGCCCTCGCGCCGCAGGTTCTCCGCCACGGCCTGCACCGCTCGGCCGTACTGCTCGATGCGCTCGAACGGCGTCGCGCCCAGCACCTCGCGCGCGTACGCCACGCTCAGCGGCTTGAGCAGCTCCTGCTTCAATCCGGCCTGCGCGGGGTCCAGCGCCGTCAGCGCCTTCTCCAACTGCGTGAGGCGCCGCGAATCCGCGGAGAGCGCATCCAACGGATCCTTGCGCCCCCGGGCCGTCCCCGCGGGGAACGCCGCCGACACCCGACGCCGCAGCGCCGTCACCACCCGCTGGCGCGTGTTCCGGTCGGCATCGCGCAGGGGCTCGTGCAGGGCGGGCACGGTCTCCGTGAGGAGCACCGCCAGCGAGCCCATCACCCCCAGCTCCTCCTCCAGGTTCTCCGCGAGCCCGACCAGCCACTCCATCTTCACGCCGTCCTCGAAGGCGAGCCCCTCCGCCGCGGACGCGCTCATCTCCAGCGCCTGCTCCAGGAACCGCGCGGACGCCTCGCACAGCGCGGGATGGCCCGGCCGCAGCTCCGGCACGGCGCGGCACAGCTCCAGCACGTCGCGGATGGCGGTGAGCAGCGCCGCCACCAGCGCTCGCGCCGCCACCAGCAGCGGGGCGCGGTTCTGACCATGGCGCGGCCCCGGCACCAGCTTGCCCAGCACGCCGCGCGCGGTGCTGGACACCACGCCCGCCTGCCAGTTGCGGCTCAGCGCCTCGGCGGCCGTGACATCGTCGGCGGCCGCGAGCGTCGTCGCCTCGCGCTCCACGCCTCCGCCCAGCTCCTGGCGCACCTTGCCCAGCACCTCGTCGAAGGTGCGCTGCTCCAGCCGGACGATCTCCAGCTGCGCCCGCTCGCGCGGATCCACCGCCGCCTTGAGCAGCGCGTCCGCCTCCGCCGCGGGCGGGCCTCCGAGCAGGAAGAACCAGCGCAGCGCGTCCAGGTCCTCCACCGTCGCTTCGAGCGGCCGGTCCGGGCGACGGTAGATTTGATCGCGCACAACCGCCGCCTTCAGCGTCCACAGCGCCTTCACCACCGAGCGCTGGGAGAAGTACTTCGTGGGCACGTAGTCCGGCAGCTTCGACACCTGGGCCACCAGCGAACGCTCCAGCGCGTCCGTCAGCATCTCCACGCCTTCGAGCACGTTGCCGGGCACCTTCACCTGCGCCACCGCGTCCTGCAGCAGGTCCAACTGCTGCAGCGTCAGCGTGGCGTGCAGGTCCGGCCGCGTGCCGTGCACGAAGCGGTGCAGCATCGCGGCGCGGCTCTCCCGCCGGGCGAAGGCCTTGGGCACGAAGCAGATGAAGCTCAGCCGGTCCGCGAACGCCAGCAGCAGCTCCGGCGAGCGCGCGAGCACCTCCGTGAGGTAGCGGTTGCTCGTCATCACGACGCACTCGGTGCGTCCGGCCGTCACCTTGCGGCCATGCTTCAGCTCCCGCTCGTACATCACGTTGAGGATGGAGCGCAGCAGCATGTCCCGGCCGTCGAAGACCTCGTCCAGGAACGCGTGCACCGAGCCCAGCATGCCCTCGTCGGTGAGGTACTCCGTGCGCCCCGTCTCCGTGAGGACCTTGAAGTCCACCGGCCCGATGAGGTCCGTCTGCAGGGTGGACTCGGCGATCTGCTTGGAGAACAGCGAGGGCAGTCCCGACGTCTCGTCCGTGATGCGCCCCAGGACGGCGCTGGCCACCGCGCTCTTGGCCGTCCCGGGAGGCCCTACCACCAGCACGTGCTCACGGCACAGCAGCGCCAGTTCGATCTGCGTGAAGAGCGTCTCCCGCTCCAGGTACGTCTCCCGAAGCTCCCCGAAGAAGCGACGAAAGGACTGGGCGGCCTGCAGGTAGGGAGGAGGCGAGGTCACGGAGGGCCAGAGGAGAGCGGGGAAGGCCGCATGCTACCCGCCCCCCTTCCCCTATTTGAAGTGCACCGCGCAGGCCCCGTCGGGGCAATTGCGACCCGCGATGCGGAAGCGGTAGCGGGCCACCATCCCATAGACCGCATCCGCCAGATGGCGCAGGCCCGGCACGTAGTACACGTAGAGCAGCCGGCCCAGCGGGCGTCGCCCCATGGCCCGGACGATGGCCTCCGCCCCCTCCAACACCCGGCCATCCGCCTGAATGAGCTGCATGGCCTTCTCACACCGCTCGGCGGTGACGCCCGGGAAGGCATCCAGGACGCCTTCGTCGCGGAACGAGAGCAGCTTCGTGCCCTGGCTGCCCACCAGCTTCTGCATCTCCCTGGCGGCTCCGCTGCAGATGCGGCAGTGGCTGTCGTAGAGGACCACGTCATGTCCCGGCGGCGTTGTCTGGAGCGTCGTCACGCGTCACCTCCCCACGGGCGTTGCCTGCCTTCTATGCTAGCGGGCCTTGAGCATTTCATGCAGCTGGCCATGAACGCTGCGCCAGATGTCGTGCTGTCGTTCAATGGGATCCATCAGCGCCAGGCCCACCGACGTCGCCGGAGAGCTGCCCTGGAAGGCTGAATACTGTCGGATGCGCGTGCCCCCGGTGCCGTCGTCGTCGAAGATGAAACGGTTGGTGCCGCGCAACGGGTGGCCATCCAGCGTGGTGATGTGGACGGTGCGCTGTTCCGCATCGAGCTTCACGGTGATGGGCGCCCACACCGGCGGCGGTCCCTGCTCTTCAAGGAACAGCCGGGCGCCGTCCGTCAGCGCGCTCGCCGCCGGCCGGAGGAAGATGCCCGCCGCGCCGAAGAGCAGCTCCGGGTGGCCCACGAAGGCCGCGTAGGCCTCCTTCGCGGACACGCCTGGAATGGTGCTGGTGTAGTCCGTCAGCGACGTGGGCGCGCCCGCGATGGGCGGGCTCGGCTCCAGGTGCCCCAGGTGCTTGCGCGCGTAGGCGTCCATCGCCGTGCCCACGTCCAGCGTCACGCTGACCGCCGCCGCCTGCGTCTGTTCCAGGAGCAGCGCCCCCTGCTTCACCTGTTCCTTCAAGGAGCCGGTGGGCCGGGGCGGAAAAGCGCCCCCCACGCCGAAGTCGAAGCCGTTGTCCTCCCACGCCCGGGGAGCCACCTGGGAGGCCCGAGCAGAAGGCGCGGCTGGCACGCCACCACCCCGGAACACCTCCACGGAATTGGCCGGAGCCACGGACGGTGGACGGAAGGCGGACGGAGGACTCGCGGACGCGGGGCCCGGCGGGACTTCGGCTGCGGTGAGCTCAGGGAGGACGCCGGACACCAGGGACTCGATACGGGACATGGCAGGACACCTTCAAAGGACCGCGAGGAACCCGCCCGCCCCTTGCAGCGCCTCCGCCACCCCGAGCCCGCGTGAAATCGCGGGGTTGTCCCGGCACCACATCCTGCGTCCGGCACCACCGTCCACCGCCCCGGAGGGAACCCGGGGGGCCCAAAAAAGCAGGGCCGGCGCCCCTCGTCGGAGCCCCGGCCCTGGCGTTCAGTTCCCGCCGCGCGGCGGCGGGGACCTCACGGATTTACGACTGGCGGAACTCGGCATCCACCACGTCGTCCTTCGCGGCCGGCTGGGCGCTGGAGCCCGGCGCGGCGTTCGGCTCGCCACCCGGAGGAGGCGTGGCACCCGGCGCGCCGCCGGTGGCGCGGTACATCTCCTCCGCGGCCTTGAAGCTGGCCTGCTGGAGCTTGTCCAGGGCCGCCTTGATG
Source organism: Corallococcus sp. CA047B (assembly GCF_003612065.1). Taxonomy (NCBI): domain Bacteria; kingdom Pseudomonadati; phylum Myxococcota; class Myxococcia; order Myxococcales; family Myxococcaceae; genus Corallococcus; species Corallococcus sp. CA047B. Next base: position 28,059 of record NZ_RAWD01000040.1, on the reverse strand, counting down.
GCGTCCTTGTCCTGCCCCTCGCGGACCGCGTTCAGCTCCGCGACACCGTCCTCGATGGCCTTCGCCACGTCGGGGGTGAGCTTGTCCTTGTTCTCCTTGACCATCTTCTCCGCGGCGTAGGCCTGGCTCTCCGCCTGGTTCTTCACCTCGATGAGCTCGCGGCGCGCCTTGTCCGCGGACTCGTTGGCCCGGGCGTCGGTGACCATCTTCTCCACTTCGTCCTTCGACAGACCGGACGAGTGGCTGATGGTGACCTTCGTCTCCTTGCCCGTCGCCTTGTCCTTGGCGTTGACGTTGAGGATGCCGTTCGCGTCGATGTCGAACGTCACTTCAATCTGCGGCACGCCGCGCGGCGCCGGAGGCATGCCCGTCAGGTGGAAGCGGCCGAGGCTGCGGTTGTCGCCCGCCATCTCGCGCTCACCCTGCAGCACGTGGATCTCCACCTGCGTCTGACCGTCCGCCGCCGTGGAGAAGGTCTCCGACTTGCGCGTGGGGATGGTCGTGTTGCGCTCGATGAGCTTCGTCATCACGCCGCCCAACGTCTCCACGCCCAGCGACAGCGGCGTCACGTCCAGCAGGAGGATGTCCTTCACCTCGCCGGAGAGCACGCCGGCCTGCACCGCGGCGCCCACGGCCACGACCTCGTCCGGGTTCACCGTGCGGTTCGGCTCCTTGCCGAACAGCCGCTTCACGGCCTCCTGCACCATCGGAATGCGCGTGGAACCGCCCACGAGCACGACCTCGTTGAGGTCCTTCGGGTCCAGGCCCGAGTCCTTCAGGCACTTGCGGCACGGCTCCAGCGAACGCTCGACCAGATCGCTGATCATCTGCTCGAACTTGGCGCGCGTGAGCTTCACGTTCAGGTGCTTGGGACCTGAGGCGTCCGCCGTGAGGAACGGCAGGTTGATGTCCGTCTGCATCGCGCTGGACAGCTCGATCTTCGCCTTCTCCGCCGCCTCCTTCAGGCGCTGGAGGACCATCTTGTCCTTGCTGACGTCCAGCCCGGTGTCCTTCTTGAACTCGCTGATCAGCCAGTCCATGATCCGCAGGTCGATGTTGTCGCCGCCCAGGTGCGTGTCGCCATTGGTGGCCAACACGTCCACGACGTTCTCGCCCACTTCCAGGATGGACACGTCGAAGGTGCCGCCGCCGAAGTCGTAGACGGCGATCTTCTCATCCTTCTTCTTGTCCATGCCGTACGCGAGCGCGGCCGCGGTGGGCTCGTTCACGATGCGGCGCACCGTGAGGCCGGCGATCTCACCCGCGTCCTTGGTGGCCTGGCGCTGGGCGTCGTTGAAGTACGCCGGGACGGTGATGACCGCCTCCGTCACCTTCTCACCCAGGTAGTTCTCCGCGGCGCGCTTGAGCTTCAAGAGCACCTGCGCGCTGATCTCCGGCGCGCTGTACTGCTTGCCGCTGATGTCCACGCGCGCATCGCCGTTGGGACCCCGGGCCACCTTGTAGGGGACGAGCTTCGCCTCCTCGGTGGTCTCCTCGTACCGGCGGCCCATGAAGCGCTTCACCGAGTAGATGGTCTGCTCCGGGTTGGTGATGGCTTGACGCTTCGCCACCTGACCGACCAGGCGCTCCCCATCCTTCGTGAACGCGACCACGGACGGCGTCGTGGGGGTACCCTCTTCGTTGACGATGACCTTGGGCTCGCGACCCTCCATGATCGCCACCACGCTGTTCGTGGTGCCCAGGTCGATTCCGATAATCTTGCCCACGGTTCCCATCCTCCGGAAATGACTGCGTTTTTCCTGCGAAATCCCGATGTATGCCCAACGTAACCACCCCCCCTGTCGTGTCAAACGCAAGGGCGGGTTTCCCCGTGGGACCGGGCACCCAGCGCAAAGGTGATGACGCCCCCTGCGTAGCGCAGTGCGCAGGCAAAGACGGGGGCCCTGTCACCTGCCCGCCATCCGCTCGCCATCCACCCGCCATGGGTGCGTAACGCGCTCTACACCGCCGTCACCCGGCGGTAGCAACCGAGCGTCCACATTGGCCACCAGCAAACCGTGCAACCCCTTGAAACTCCAGTGAGCACCTTGACTGACGCCTCGCGTCAGCCGTTGGCGAGAAAAGTGCACAGTCCCAACCGCGTCATCGCTGTCATGCCTGCCCCCCTCCCCCTGGAGTCGTCCATGCTGGTCCAGCCCCTTCGTTCCACGGACTTCCGCCGCTCCCCGTCGGCGCTTCCGTCCGCTGAACCGAAGGTCGCGGTCATGCTGAACGCGAACGCCCGCAAGGTGGACGCCCGGGTGGTCAAGCTGCTGTCGCACGTGGTGCCGGAGGAGGACCTCTTCCTGTCGCGCTCTCCGTTGGATGCGCGCCGCATCGCGCAGACGGTGCTGGAGCGGGGCTACCCCACGGTGTTCACCGGCGGCGGCGACGGTACCTTCATGGGCTTCGTCAATGAGGTGCTGCAGCAGGTGGGCCCGCGCGGGAAGTTCGCCGGCCAGGCCGCGCCGCGCTTCGGCATCCTCAAGCTGGGCACGGGCAACGGCATCGCGGCGTTCGTCAACGCCTCCAGCACCCGGGGCGACGGCATCCTCAACGACGTGGTGCGGGCGCGCGCGGCGGAGTTCCCCAGCGTGCGCACCATGGACCTGGTGCAGGTGGACGGCCAGCGCGCGCCCTTCGCGGGGCTGGGCGTGGATGGCAAGGTGCTCAACGACTACATCTCCGTGAAGGAGACGCTGGGCAAGGGCATGTTCAAGCGGGTCATGTCCGGCGGTGGCGGCTACTTCTCCGCGGTGGCCTTCAAGACGGTGCCGCACTACCTCACCAGCTCCGTGCTGGTGGAGTGCGAAGTCGTGAACGGCGCGTCGGAGGCATACCGTCTGGGCGCGGAGGGCCAGGAGGTGGGCGGCCCCATCGCGCCGGGCGCCGTGCTCTTCCGGGGCAAGCTGATGATGGCCGCCGCGGGCACCATGCCCTTCTACGGCTACGGCTTCCGCATGTTCCCCTACGCCAATGATCGCCGGGGCTTCATGCAGCTGCGCCTGGGCCAGGTGTCGCCCACGCAGGTGCTGGCCAACCTGCCCCGCCTCTGGAATGGCCGCTGGGCCCCGGAAGGCCTGCACGACTTCCACGCGAAGGACGTCACCATCCGCTTCGCGCGCCCCATGCCCTTCCAGGTCGGCGGCGACGCGGCGGGCTACCGCGAGCAGCTCACGCTGTCGGTGGCCTCCGAGTCCATCGAGCTGCTCGACTTCAACGGCGTGCAGTAGCGCTGCTGGGACGGGGGCCCGTTCTCACGGGCCCTCCGTCAGGACCGGCGGTCAGCCCCGGTCGCGCGACGCGGGGGGCTTCTCTCCCGGTTCCTTGCGACGGCCCACCGCGAACGCGTAGCTGACGCCCGGCTTCTGGTTGTGGTCCTGGTGCAGCGCCAGCTCCTCGCGGAAGGCGGCGCTCTCCGGCGACGCGCCTTCGGGCAGGTGCGCTTCCATGTCGCGGTAGAGCGCGTCCAGCTCCGTGTCGTGCAGCGACTCCACGGACTCCGGCTCGTAGCCGGCGCCTTCCAGCGCCTGGAGCAATTCGCGCGGCAGCAGCAGCGGCGCGCCGAGGCGCTTCTCCCAGAAGTCCAGCACGGGCTTGGGCGTGAAGCGGCCCACGCGCGCCGGGAAGGTGAAGCCCACGCGGCCGCGCTTGCCCAGGAGCGCGCGGAACACGCGCAGCGACACGTCCAGCGGATACTGCACGCGCCCCGGCACGAGGATGCCGTGGAAGGGTCCGTCCAGCATGCCCAGCGCATCCGGCGCCACGCGGCGCACCTCGATGCGATCCGACAGGCCCTGAGAGCGCACGCGCTCGCGCACGGGGGACACCAGGGCCTCGTCGGTGTCCACGGCCACCACGGAGCAGCGCAGCTCCTGGGCCAGCAGCACGGCCGCGCCGGCTTCCGGACCACAGCCGAGCACGAGCACGCGCGAGCCCGGGTCGAGCTGGGCCACCTTGGCGAAGCGGCGCGTGGCGTCGTCGGAGCCGAACGCGCGCTGCGCACCCGGCGGGTGGTACAGCGGGAATGACTCGGCGGGACTCATGCCCCCCTCATATACGCAGCCCGGCCGGACTTCCAGCCACCGCACGCCGCGATTCCCACCCTGGAATGGAGCCCGCGCGGCGCCTGCCTCACAGGTAGTAGACGATGCGGGGATCCTCGTGCAGCGCTTCGTAGATGGCGCGGCGCTGTTCCTCGGACAGCAGGAACACCGCCACGCTCAGGGAGATGTAGTTGCCCTTGCTGCTGGGCTGCTCCCGGATGGAGTCCGGGGACACCTCCGTCCCCATCTTCCGCTTGAAGAGCTGGCGCACGTGCTCGGCGAAACCGAGCGCCGAGTCGTCCGTCAACTTGCCCATCACCTTGAACTCGTAGGTCGTGGGGTACTCGATGAGGGGCTTCTTCTCCTCACCGGGGGCCGAGGGCTTGTTGGAGCCGTCCTGGGTCATGACATCTCTCGCGCTGGGGCTTCGGGTGCCTCACAGCAGGTTGGCCGACAGCTCGGCCAGCATGCTGCGCTCGCCCTTGGCCATGGTGATGTGGCCGGCGATCTTCTCGTTCTTGAAGCGATTGACCACGTGCACGAGCCCGTTGTTGGTCGAATCCACGTACGGGTTGTCGATCTGGAACGGGTCGCCGGTGAGGATGATCTTCGTGTTGTCGCCCACGCGGGTGAGGATGGTCTTCACCTCGTGGGGGGTGAGGTTCTGCGCCTCGTCCACGATGATGAACTGGTTGGGGATGCTGCGTCCACGGATGTACGTGAGCGGTTCGATCTCCATCAGCCCCAGGTCCATCAGCTCGTGGTGGCCGCGCCCGGCCTTCTTGTCCGCGCGGCTCAGGTTCATGAGGAACTCCACGTTGTCGAAGATGGGCTGCATCCAGGGATTCAGCTTCTCCTCGACGCTGCCCGGCAGGTAGCCGATGTCCCGGCCCAGGGGGAAGATGGGCCGGCTGACCAGCAGCTTGTGGTACAGCCCCTCCTCCGTCACCTTCTGCAGGCCCGCGGCGATGGCGAGCAGCGTCTTGCCCGTGCCCGCCTTGCCCACGATGGTCACGAGCTTGATCTCATCGTTGAGCAGCAGGTCCAGGCAGAACGCCTGCTCCATGTTGCGCGGACGGATGCCCCAGGTGCCTTCCTTGCTCTGGCGCGCGAGCGGCACGAGCCGCGCCTTGGCCGCGTTGAAGCGCGCCATCGCCGTATGGGACGGGTTGAGTTCGTCCTTGAGCAACACCAGCTGGTTGGGGAAGAGCCGGTCCTGCTGCGGAATCTCCGCCTCGCCGCCGGGCTTGTAGAGCTGATCCACCAGCTCCTTGGGCGCGAGCAGCTCGGTGAAGCCCGTGTAGAGGTCGGTGATCTCCACGCGCTCGGTGTCGAAGTCCTGGGCGGACAGGCCCAGGGCGTCGGCGCGGATGCGCAGGTTGGTGTCCTTGGTGATGAAGACGGCCTGGGTCTCCGGCTCCTTCTCCATCAGGTCCAGGGCCACCGCGAGGATGCGGTTGTCCACCAGGTTGCTGTCCACCATGGACGACGGCAGCGCGCGGTCGGTGAAGCTCACGCGCAGCATCCCGCCGTGCGGCAGCGGGACGCCCTCCTTCAGTGAGCCTTCGGCGCGGAAGGAATCCAGGTAGCGCGCCACCAGTCGCGCATTGCGTCCCAGCTCGGAGAGGTCGCGCTTGAAGTTGTCGACCTCCTCGATGACGTAGATGGGGATGATGACGTTGTTGTCCTTGAACCCGTAGATGCTGCGGGGGTCATGGAGGAGGACGTTCGTGTCGAGGATGAAGTTCTTTCGCATCGAGGGCTTCGCGACCTGACCTGGTTCGGGTGCGATTGCTGACGGCGAGCGACGGACGTGGACGACTGCTGGTCCCAATATAGGCACCGAACGAGCAGGCACCACCGGCATTCCCGTCCGGGACGACGAAGGGACGTCCAGAAAAGCACGGCCACCGTCCTGGGTGGCCCGGGCGCGACCGTTCCGGGAGACGCTTTCAGACGCCCGCGGTGGACCGCAGGGGCGTTGACGCGCGGTCCGCGTCATCCTGTAACGACGACTCGGGCGACAGCGGATCATACCCCAGCAGCTCCACCACCCTTTCGGGCGGGGGGCCGGGAGGCATCCGGGCCCAGGGGAAGCGCGCCTGCAGGGCTTCTTCGTCCAGGGACAGGGGCTGCTTCGCGAGGAAGCGCTGCGCTCCGTGCCAGCCGCGCGTGTCCAGGCGCCGCGACAGCCGCCGGGACAGGGGGCTGATCATCGCGGAGGGGGCGAAGAGGGCGGGCTGTCCCTGGGCGTCCCGCATGCAGCCCAATTCCACCGCCCACGCCAGCAGCCAGCGCGGCCAGCCCCGCCCGGCGCGGCGCAGGGCGCTGAAGCGTCCTTGGGCGGCGCCGTCCACGAAGGCGTAGCGCGGGTCGTAGACGCACGCCGCGGAGAACGTCGCGGGCATCAGCGCCACGGCCTCCGCGCCGATGCGGCGGGCCATGAGGTGCAGCAGCTCCAGGATGTCGCGCGACAGGGAGAGTCCCGGGTGGAGCTGTCCGGGCAGGGGCGGACGGTTCCAGTCAAAGGGGCGTCCGGGGTGCTGCAAGAGGAGGCTGTCCACGTAGAGCAGCGGGGCCTCCGCGGCCGCGTGGGTGAAGCCCACCTCCGCGCCCGTGGCCCGGCGCAGGGACAGGTCCACGACGGGCGTGTGGTAGCGGCGGCTCCAGAAGGTGAGGCGCGGCTGGAAGGGGTCCTGGCAGGACAGGCGCAGCTCGAAGGGGCCCACCCGCTCCTCCAGCCGCTGGGTGAAACCATAGGCGGCCAGGGCGCGCTCCAGGCCCTCGCGGCTGTAGGTGCCGAACGCCAGGGCCACGCGGTCGCCACCGGACTCCAGGCCCAGGTCGTCCAGGGACAGGGACTCCTCCCCGACGGAGGACAGGTCCAGGCCGTTCAGGCGCGAGTACGTGCGGCGCAACTGCGGGCTGATCTGTGGTGTCCGGGGCATGGGGGCGTCCTAGTCGTAGCGAATGTCCACCAGGGTGAGCTCAATCTCCCCCCGGGGGCGCCGCACCTCCACGGTGTCACCCGGGGACTTGCGCAGGAGCGCTCGGCCCATGGGTGATTCGACGCTGATGCGGCCTCCCGTGGCGTCGATCTCATCCGAGCCGACAATCTGATACGTGAGCCGTGTTCCGCCCTCGTCCTCCAGGGTCACCGTGGCCCCGAAGTACACTTTCGTGCGGTCCCCCTGTTCCGAAGGGGTGACGATGGTGGCGGTGTCCAGACGTTTGGACAGGAACCGGATGCGCCGGTCGATCTCCCGCAGGCGCTTCTTGCCGTAGATGTATTCGGCGTTTTCTGAACGGTCGCCCTGGGCGGCGGCAGCGGACACCTCCGCGGTGACCTTGGGGCGGGCCTCGTTGAGGAGCTGGAGCAGCTCCTTGTGCATGCGCTCGGCCCCTGCCCGGGTGAGGTAGCGGCGCAGCGGTGCCTGCTCCCCCTCCTCTTCGTCCTCGGGGGCATCGGGCGGGTCGGGAACTTCCTGGGCCATGCTCCTGTGTATAGCCCTGGACGCTGACAGCCGGAGGCCGCTGGCCGGGCGGATGTTCACCCGGGGGCGGGAAGCGGCTTGTCAGGTCGCGGGGGCTGCGATCGCCAGTGGAAGTCCCGGGGCGCTGCTGGTAGGAAGCGCCTCACGACAGCCGAGCAGTTGGGGGCGGCGAAAAAAAGAATAGCGAGTCGCTAGCTCAGCTGGTAGAGCACCGGCCTTTTAAGCCGAGGGTCGGGGGTTCGAGCCCCCCGCGACTCAAAGCCGTAGAAGTGCAGTGCAGACGTCCCCGTCGTCTAGAGGCCCAGGACACTGGCCTTTCAAGCCGGCGACACGGGTTCGAATCCCGTCGGGGACACAGTAGGGAGCGGGGTTGGACGGATAAAACCGTCCGACCCCGCTTTTTTTATTACGCGAGGGGGGCATCGTCACGAGCCTCAGGGTGGCGCTCGCTAGAAAAAGTGTGCTCTGCCAGCCCAGGTTCCGTACCCAGACCTGAGAACAATGCACCGGAAAGCACAGCTTCGGCGAAATGACCAATACGGTGTTCTCGTTGCCGCCGAGCGATGTGCTCGGCTGATCGACGCGTACGAGTTCGGATCCTCAGGGCCAGAAGAACTCCGACAAGAGGATGCCCGGTTTCCCTACTGGGACGACTTCTCGGAACTCTGGCGCGACGGCGCGCTGCATGGCTGGCAGGTGAAGCGCCAGCGCGCCCCACTTCCTGCCGAGGTACTGGCCGAGCAACTCCGCTCACTTCAAGATTCACGACTAACCCGAGCACATCTGGCACTGCCCTCACTCGTCCAGATACAGCAAGTGGGATCGCTGGCACATCTGGAAGAGCTTTGCGAAGCCCTACGGGAACCCGGGTTTCACCTGGACGCTTTCCTGGAGCACCTGAACGCGCCCCAGCTGCGCTGGCTGGAGTGGACCAGCAAGCAGCTCGGATTGACCCGTCCCCAAGACACCATTGCTGTACTTGGACGTCTGGAGATACACGCGCTTGGGAATGAGCGGACGTTGCGGGAGGCCGCGTTGTTGCGACTTCGGCAGTTTGATGATCCCCAAGCCGTGCTCGATGGAATCATCAGTTACTTGAGCTCCCATCCAGGTGAATCCATCGCGGTTCGCTACGAGGTATTGGAGCAAGAAGTCCTACAAGGACGATCCCGCCGTTCTGTCTCGCGCCCAGGGGCGGCTCACCTGCGCACAGAGTATCTTCGCGCGGTGACCCAGGAGTTTGCGTCGCTTTCTCCACTCGGTGCCACTGACGAAAATCTGGCGGAATGGCCACGGATACAGGACGTCTACGTAATGTCTGCCTTGCGCACGGCGTCGCGCCATGAACGGCCCGATCCTGTGTTGGATCCGTTACGTAAGGAACTCCTTTCACAAGAGCTCACCCATCCATCCCTTGAACGGGAGCCAACGCACCGCAACCTTGGCCTTCATCCCCACGTTGTGGAGCTTCTAGACTGGCTGAGGACCCCTTCACGCCTCGCAACCCATCCGATTTTTGGAGTGGAAGGCGAGGTAGGCTCCGGCAAGAGCATGCTGCTGGCATACTTGCGGAACCTATTGGCGGAGGAAGCCCAACATCGTTTCGATGCGCCAATACCAGTACTGCTGGTGGCTTCCGATCTCGCGACAGGCAGTATTGAAGAAGCCTTTCTCCGCCGGGCACCTGGATTCCGCGATACGCGAGTGCTCACTCCTTCTTCCGCCGGTTGCATCTATCTCGTGGATGGGCTCGACGAGGTGGAACCTCGCCTTGCGTCAACGATTGCACACCGCCTGCGCGAATTGGCCCAGCACCAGGGCACGGCCGCGTTGGTCTTGGCCGGTCGCCCATCCCGCCCCCTCGCATTTCCCTCGCAAGCAATCATCCTTCGCCTCACGCCCTGGAGCCGAACCCAGGTGGAAATGTTCCTGGAGCGTTGGCGCAGGGCCGCCCCTGAGCAGGTAGCTGCGCTGGAGTCCATTCGCCGCTTCGAGGCGCTGCTCCCACTTCTGTCTCATCCGCTCACAGCAACCTTCTGCCTCGTCCTCGCCAGCCAGGATCCGGGGGCATTGAGAAGTCGCGCAGCGCTTTTCCGCGGTATCACCGCGCAATTGTTCCAGGGCTGGGTTCGGACACGTGAGGGTCAGTCTCAAGTTCCGCCGTCCTGGGCGGAGATGTCTCCCACTTTCGAGCGGCTTGCCCTGGAAATGTTGCGCGAAGGTACCGGGAGCCTGTCCCATCGGAGGCTCCGGCAGCAGTTGGGCAAGTTCGCTCCGAATCGTGAAGAGGAGTGGCTGGACCTTGCCCACCGAAAGTTTGGCCTTCTGGTGCGACAGGAGAATGGGACGTCCCGCTTCGTCTTGCGCGGCATCGCCGAGCACCTGGCCGGAGCCGCGCTGTATTCCCAAGGCGATGCAGCAATCTTGTCGGTGGCAAGCAAGCGATGGGCAGAAGAGCCTGTTCGCCATGCCATTGGGCTGTCTGCGGAACTCGACTCCCCTGAGCACGCGCTCAGCCTGATCTCGCGACTACTACCCGAGGGGCCGAATCTGGCCCATGACAACCTCCGGGCACTGATGGTCGCGGCTCGGGCAGCATTGGATCTGGGCGAGAATGCCTCACCTCTCGCGGACAGGCTGGCCCAGGCGTTGGTTCCGCTCCTTGATCGAGAAGATTCCACCTGGATTCCCGCGCTTGTAGCGAGCGTCATACACGAGATGGCTCGACTTGAGGGACCGTGTTGGCGAGCCATGCTGAGGCACTTGAGAGAGCCTCTTGCAACAAGCATCTGGGACCATTCACATGCAACTCATGGAACACAGGACTGGCGTCATTGGGAGCATGTTCTCAAACACAGCAACCCGACGATTCGACTGGCAGCGCTAGAACAACTGGCCACGTGGGTTCATGAACCGAGCGTGCAGCAAGTCCTCGTCCTTCAGTTGTTTGACGCAGGAATGCACTTCGACCGCTGGATTCCCATTCAAAGCGGACTGATTCTCCGGAAGGCACCGCGCGACGATCCGTTCACTCAGCATTGGCTCGTGCCAATGTTGGCGTCTATTGCCCGCGCGGAATGGCAACTCCCTTCCGGCGGCGCCGCACTCGCACTACTTCCAAGCGAGGCGGATCCTGAACTGTTGGCCCGGTGTTTCCGCTCTCTCGGTCGACTCAACATCGCCATCCCCAGTGCATTGGCTCAGCTCGCCGAATCTGAAGCAGGACGCGTCGCCTTGGAGAGAACGTGGCCAGAGTGGAAGGAGGCCAGGCCATGGGAACCAAGCACCCAGCGTCCTCAGCGGATCATGGGCCCGCGGACAAACTCACCGCCACTAACTCGCCGCCGAGATGTCATCCAGGCCATGGCTCCGGCTCTTGCGCGAATGAGCACGATGGAGCTGGCGGAACTCAAGATCAACCTTTCGGAAATTCTGCCTGTCCTCTGCGAATATGCCATGGACAAACCAGAGCCTTTGCTCAAGGCGCTAGTACCTCGCTGGCCTTCCGGCCTTCGGGCACAAGATCAACGTCTGGTTGGTAAAGCAGCAGTGAAGCACTCGGCCATCAGGCAAGCTCTACTGAGTTCCTGGCGAGAGGAAAAACGAGGGACTCTCAGCTCATTTCATGGAGACGCCCTTGAGCCCCTCATCGAGAATGGAGACATGGAGGCGGCGCGGCTCTATGCCCAATGGCTGCCTCTCTCCCATTGGATTCGGAGCGCGAGCGGAAGTGGAATGAATGTCCCATCTGCGATTGTTCTACGCCATCCAGAAATCCGTCCAGTGGCGGAGACATTGGCACTCACGTACATCCAGAACGCCACGAAGCTCTACGATGGCGCCGACGGGAAAAAATCCCGGGCCTGGAGCTCCGTTTGCGGATCTGTTCTTCACTCCTTACGTCCCGCCTGGGAGAACAACGCCGAAATCGCAACTCTTCTTCATGAATTGAGCACGGCGGAGGATTTCGAGGCCATTCAACCTGCGCTGCTCGCATATCCCCAGCCCCCTTTCCCTGACTGGCTTCAGCCTGCGGTTCGACGGCGTCTTGAGCAAATGCAGGACGTGCCTGGATGGCAGGAAGAGCGACAGGTCGCCGCCTATATCCGATGGGCTGAGCAGGCAGGATGTGCGGAAATACTCCGTCCCTTCTTGGAGCGATTGCGCCAATCGGCCCCCAAGGCGCGCTACGTTGTAGCATCTGCTCTTGTGAATCTCCTTGAACCCCAGGAGCGGGAGGACCTCGCGTCCACCATCGCAACAGAGTGGCCCTCCGGCTGGGAGTGGCACTATGACAGGGAGGAGATCTTGGGTCGGCTTGTCATGGCCGCTCCGAGTGCATGGTTCGCCCGATTGCGCGAACTGGCGCGGCAAAGCGCATTCTGGATGGGTGTCCAAGGGCTTCCAGTCATTAGTATCGCAAAGGGACTGTTGACCTCGGGGCTTCGACCTGAAGAGCGACAGGAATTGTTTTCGATCCTCAAGACGATCAGTCCTGAGCATCCCTGGACGGGAGAGCAGCCCTTCTCGATAAAGTCTCAACGTCCCGCAGATGCTCTTGCAGAGTTAGAATATGAAGTGGGCGGAGCTGATTGATTCGCGTAAGGCGTCTCTGAATCCTACAACTGGAGTTCGGAAGAGACCGCAGTCGCCCTCTTGAAGGAACAGGAGACGGTGGAGCGAGACGTCCCTTGCAGCAGCCATCCGTCACTCGCCCCAGGGGGCCGGAGCCCGGCGGATTGAACCGGGTTCACGCGACCGCCGGAGAGGGGCTGCGGCGCTCCCATCTCCATGGGAGCACGCGCCCCGCCGGCGGCCTGCCAGCACGCCTGCGGAGGGGCCGCTGCCAGGCCCTGGGGGCGTGCAGGTATGGAGCCCGAGCAGCCGAGTCAGAGGGCCGGCTGCTCCCTCGGCATCTGGGCCTCCACCTGGCGCTGGAGGGTCTGCAACCGATCGAGCCGCTCCCTCAACTCGCCGCGCAGGTCGCGGTAGTCGGTGTGAAGGACCTCGTCGTGCAGCGAGTCGATACTTTCAGCCAGGCAGGCATGGAGGAGGTGGAATTGCTGCTGGGAGAGCTCCAGAACCATGGGACACCTCTCTGTCAGCGGCTCAGCGGCAACGCTCCCTCCCTCACACCCGAGGGAGCGAGCGTGCGCGTCAGGGCCACAGGGGGCGGATGCAGCTGCTCCTGGTGCCTGACGCGCAGACGGTCGCGGAACACCATGAAGTGTAAGCACGCGCTCACCGACTGCCCCAGGGCCCGGCCTGCCAGGGTGTTGGGTGTCCTACATCCACGGCTCAAGCGGATGAGGGGTCGCACGTCCGTCCGGTGAATACCGCCACCGGTCAGGTTCCGTCCCGCTCCGCATCCAGCCCGAAATCCGGGGCACCGCTCGGCCTCCTGGGAGGCCGAGGGGTGCGAGCTGCCATTCGCGGTTGCGGCGCCTCGGATTCAGAGGCGCCACCACCGCGAGCACTGACTACCGGAGCGCGATGAGCGAAGCCACGAGCAGCGAGACGACGCTCATGACCTTGATGAGGATGGCGACGCCCGGACCGGACGTGTCCTTGAACGGGTCGCCCACCATGTCGCCGACGACGGCGGCCTTGTGGACCGCCGAGCCCTTCGCGTGGCCCGGCAGCTTGCCCTTCTCGATGTACTTCTTGGCGTTGTCCCACGCGCCACCCGCGTTGGCCATGTAGAGGGCCATGGTGGCACCGACGACGAGCGCGCCGGCCAGCAGGCCCGCGAGCGCCGAGGGCCCCAGCACGTAGCCCACCAGCGGCGGCGCGACGATGGCGACGAGGCCCGGGAAGATCATCTCGCGCAGCGCGCTCTTGGTCGCGATGTCGACGATCTTCTTGGGGTCCGGATCCGCCTTGAGCTCCATCAGGCCCGGAATCTCACGGAACTGACGGCCGATCTCTTCAACGATGGCGCCGGCGGCGCGACCCACGGCGAGCATTGTCGAGGCGCCCACCAGGAACGGCAGGATGGAGCCCAGCAGCATGCCCACGATGACGTTCGGGTTGGTCAACAGCAGGCTCATCTCCGGCAGACCGGCGGCCAGACGCGTGTGGTTGACCTCCAGGTTGAACGCGGAGAAGAGCGCGATGACGGTGAGCGTCGCCGAGCCGATGGCGAAGCCCTTGCCGATGGCCGCCGTGGTGTTGCCCACCGCGTCCAGCTCGTCGGTGATGGCGCGCACTTCGGGGCCCAGGCCGGACATCTCGGAGATGCCGCCCGCGTTGTCGGAGATGGGGCCGTAGGCGTCCACCGTCATCACGACGGCCGTGCCGCCCAGCATGCCCACCGCCGCCATCGCGATGCCGTACAGGCCGAGCGCCCGGTCCGCGATGTAGGCGACCAGCGCGATGGTGGCCATCGAGATGCCCACGCTCTCCATGCCGACGGCGAGGCCGCGGATGAGGTTGGTGCCCGCGCCCGTGACGGAGGCCTCCGCGATGCGCTTCACCGGCGTGGACGACGTGTAGTAGTCCGTGACGAGGCCGATGATGGCACCGCCGAAGGCGCCCGCGGCCAGCGCCACCGTGATGGCCTGCGACAGGCCGAACACATTCATCATCACGAACGACAGGCCCACCAGGATGACGGGGGGCATGATGAGCGCGCTGCGCAGGACCTGCGCGGGGTTCATGTGCTTGAGCGCACGCGCGATGAAGATGCTCAGCAGGCTGACGATCAGGCCCACCGCGGACAGCACGAGCGGGAGCACCACGCCGGCCACCCGCCCGAGCCCCGTCGCCGAGGGGTCCACCACGAGGCGGGAGAGGTCCGACGCGCTCGCGGTCAGCGCGATCGCCATCGCGGCGACGAGCGCCGCCACCATGGACTCGTAGATGTCCGCGCCCATGCCGGCCACGTCGCCGACGTTGTCGCCCACGTTGTCCGCGATGACGCCGGGGTTGCGCGGGTCGTCCTCGGGGATGTTCTCGATGACCTTGCCCGCGATGTCGGAGCCGACGTCGGCGGCCTTGGTGTAGATGCCGCCGCCCACGCGCGCGAAGAGCGCGATGGAGCTGGCGCCCACGGCGAAGGAGTGGAGGATGGAGGTCAGGTGCTCACTGCCCTGGAACACGTAGTAGACGCCGCCCATGCCGATCAGACCCAGGCCGGCGACGGCAAGCCCCATCACCGCGCCGCCATCGAGCGCGACCAGGAGCGCGTTCGGCTTCGAGCCGGTGCGCGCGGCCTGCGCCGTGCGCACGTTCGCGTACGTCGCGGCCTTCATGCCGATGTAGCCCGCGAGCAGCGACAGGAACGCGCCCAGCACGAAGCTCGCGCTCGCGAGCCATCCCAGCGTCAGGCCGATGATCACCGCGACGACCGCGCAGTAGGCGGCGAGCACCTTGTATTCGCGGACGAGGAACGCCATCGCGCCTTCGCGGATGTAGCCCGCGATGCGGTTCATGGTCGCGTCACCTTCCGGGAGACCCTTGACGCGGAAGTAGAAGAACGCAGAGAAGAGCAGCCCCACGGCGCCGACGACGCCCGGTGCGACTGTCCAGAAATTCGACTCGAGACTCGACAACTCCATCCGTTCCTCCAGAGCAGTCGCGGGGGACAGACTTCCCTCCCCCAGCGGGCCGCTCGTGTGCCGCAAAATTTGGTACGGGGCCTATACGTGATTTCAGCGCAAGCTGGGAGCCTCCTCGAACACCGCGGGGGCACCACGCGCTGGGGGGCCCGTCTCCGGGATGTGTCCAACGCCTGCGAGGACCCTGGGCGACAGGCGGGGATGGCAGGACCCGCCCAGTGAACTCAAGTGCCTGGATTCACTCGCGATTCAGCGAAAGACGCGCGCCGTCATCCGTGGCGGTTTCCCTCCCGCTCAGGGACGCGGCGGCGCCCAGATGGCGCTGTGGGGCTCCGGCGCGTCGGGAGATACTTCCGCCGTGTAGAAATAGGCCGCGACCGCGGCCCGCCCCCGTCCCTCGGGACATTCCAGCGCGGAGGGGTGGCCGTGCCAGTGGTCGTCGCCATGGGCCATGACGACCAGCCGGTCGAGGAGCGGCGCGATCCGCGTCTCACACCGGGCGAGGTCGGCGCTCCACAACTCCAGGTCACCGCCCCAGGCGGCCTCCCAGCCGGGGTTCAGGTAGTAGAGGACGGTGAGCCGTCGCGAGAGCGCCCGGAAGCGGTCTCGGTTGAAGTCCGCGTGCAGCGCCAGATGGCCCCCCCGCAGCGTCAGGTGCAGCCCGGCGCCCCGGAAGTGCGGATCCGGGATGAGCCCCTGGACGCCGGTGAGCGTCTCCAGGAAGTCGATGAACGACATGCCGGAGAACTCCGAGAGCAGGTGCCGGAGCGCCCCGGGCACCCCTTCGAACGCCTTGCGCTGGAGCTGCCCCAGCCGCGCCGCCTGTTCCTGGTGATCGCGTCGCTTCCAGCTGGCCTCGGTGGCACCGGGGAAGATCGCGGCCAGTCCGGACGCCAGCCGCTCCCCCAGGAAGCCATCGATGACGACGTGCGGATGCGGCCGCGCGGCGCCGTAGGCATCACGCCGGGCCAACGCGAGCGCGCGGAGCGCCGTCCGGTCGAGGAAGAAGCTGGGCCCCAGCAACGGGCCTTCTTCGAGGGTTGCGACGCTCACCGGACCTCTTCCGCTGGAGTTGCCGACCCTCGATGATGTCATGCGCGCGGATCGCACGCCTCCGAAAACAAGGCCGCTCGCCGCGCCAGGCTCCGGAGCGCTACGGAGAGCACCAGAGGCGCACCGTGCGGTCCGCACCGAGCGTGGCGAGCTGGCCCGTGGAGGAGAAGGCGGCGCCGATGATGGACTCGGGCCACTGCTCCTGCGCGATGGACGTGCCGTGTCCCAGCAACCGCTCGCGGAGGGTGAAGTCGGAGGTCCTCCAGAGCCGCACCTCGGGGCCCATGCCGCCCGTGGCCAGCACGGTGCTGTCGGGGGAGAACACCGCGGCGAAGCTGGACTCGAGGGACGCGCCCTCCCCCGCCGCGGCCTGGAGGCCCAGGACCTCGACCGTGGAGGAGCCGTCGTAGGCCGCGCTCGCGAGCCACCGGCCATCCCGCGAGAAGTCCACACGAGGACCTCCCCTGGAGAACGCCATCGCGAAGGTGCGGTCCGGGCTGTCCCCGGTGACATCGAGGAGCCGGAGGTCGCCGCGCCCCGACAGGTACGAGAAGGCAGCCAAGAAGCGACCGTCCGGGGAGAAGCCGGAGACCCCTGCGCTCACTGCGAAGGTCTTTCGACGCTCGCCCGACGCGAAGTCGCTCACGATGATTTGATCCGCCTCGTGCCGGGCGGCCGTCTTGAAGTCCGGGGACACGGCCTGCACGGAGTCCTGGAGCAGCTGCCCGGAGGCCCGATCATAGAGGCCGCCATTCACGAGCAACCGGCCCAGGTCCGGGCTGAACTGCACGCGCCACGGCTGCGGGATGGCGGGGGCCGCGACAGCGCCCAGGTCCGACGTCCGCCACAGGGCCAGGGCGCCATCCGCGTGGGTCGCCAGGAGCGAACCCTCCGGGGAGAAGGTCACGAACCCCTGCATCTCCGGCCCCAGGGAGACCGTCCGCACGGTGTCCGGGTTCTCCACGGGATGGATGCGGATCTCGTTGCCCCAGGGTCCGCAGAGCTGCCCAGAGCCATTGCACCAGAAGGCGTTCACTCCCAGGTCGACGATGAGTTCGGCGCTGTCCCGGCTGAACGCGAGGCCGCTCACGTAGGACGTCTTCGTCTCACTGAAGCTGTGGACCTTCGTCCAGTCCGCCACCCGGTAGACCGTCACGTCGGGCCCCAGCCCTTCGGCGTAGAGCATGCCGTCCGGGGAGAAGGCGCTCGCGTCGTGGATCGTCGAGCCCTCCAGTTCCTTCACCACCGCACCGGTGTCCAGGCGCACCACCACCCCACCCGAAGCCAGGAGCCCCCCCTCCTTCGACCACGCGAGCTGCCCTCCGGACAGGGAGGGGAAGGACCTGCTCCCGGACGCATCGGGGACCTGCACGGTCACGGCGGAGTGATTCACGGCGATGGCCAGCGAGGTGCCGTCGGGGGAGAAGGCCAGGGAGCGGACGACCTGCTCGAACCCGCGTTGCCAGCTCCCTCTCAGGTTGCCATCCGCCACGCTCCAGATGCGGACGAGGGCGGTGTCCTCCGTCGCCGCGTCGAAGCCTCCCGTCGCGACGAACGCACCGTCCGGGGAGATCGCCACGGCCGTCGTCCGGTCCGAATGGGGACGGGCGAAGGTCCGGACAGGCGTCAGGTCCGGAAAGCTCCAGACGCGCGTCTCCGTCCGACTGGACGCCACCAGCCGGTGCCCGTCCGGGGAGAACGCCACGCCCACCTGCTGCCCTGGGAGTTCCCAGAACGTGTGGAGCCGGCTTCCGTCCGCGCGCCGGAAGAGCACGAGCTGGCCCGACAAGGTGGCCGCCGCCAGCACGGTTCCGTCCGGCGACAGCGAGGACGCCGCCAGTGCCCCGGCCCCGATGGCCCCACAAGCACGGAACGGCGCGGCGCTCGAAACGGGAAGAACAATCGGAGGAGGAGGCGTCGCGGGCGGAGGGGTCTCTCCCGAGCAGGCGACGAGGCCCACCAGGGTCACGACAGCGGCGATACGAGGGTGACTCTTCAAGCGGCTCCATGACGGAGGGAAAATCCGTCCAGGCGCCCCCTGACTCTTCGCGGATGTCAGCCCTGACCGGAAAACAGCGGACCGGACGAATGCGGCCTTGTTTCTGCCGCGGGCGCCGTCGGCCCGGGACTTGCGATGGAGGTTGCGTCAACGGAGGAACGGATGGGCATTCGCATTGGCGTGGTGGGGGCAGGTCTCGCGGTCATCGCTTTGTTCTCGGGGGGTTGCGGAGACGACGCCCCGACAATCGACACCCAGGAGGGGCCGACGTCCGACCCGTCCGATGGAAACGAAGTTCCCACGTTGCCCCCTCCCGGTTCCTCCGAGGATGGCGGCACACCTCCTCCGGAAGAGGATGGGGGGACGACACCGGATGACGGCGGATCACCCGACGCCGGGCCGACGCCCGACCCCGGCGAGCCCCAGGACGCGGGGCCCTGGCCGGGCGACGCGGTGCTCGACTACTCGCGCTCGTTTGGCGTGGGCACACCGCGAAGCGTGGGGCTCGATGAAGGGCTGAACCTCTGGCTCCTCGACGGTCGCCGCATTGGCGTGCTGCGTCCGGGCGACAAGGAGCCCACGTGGACCAGCGACGTCGGGCAGGCACGTCAGCCGTTCGGCGTGGACTCACTCGCTACGGACTCGACGGTCATCTGCGGCGGTGAGGCCGGACGCGCGTACGTGGGCTACAGCGCCGACGAGATGAAGCGCATGGAGGGAGTCGAGCAGCGCACGTACATCCCCAACCCGGGCGACGCGTACTACACGCCCGAGCGCTACGCCGAGTACCAGAAGGGAGACCTGGACGCGGTCCGCGTGCAGCCGGATGGAACCGTCGTCCTTGAGGAGCACCTGTGGCGCACCACCGGCGCGTCGAACGCGGGCCGGCAGATTGGCATCCACAACACGAACGACTTCCACTACGAGGAGGACCGCACCGTCCTCAACTGCGCTCGCGTGACGCGCGGCCGGGATCGCGGCGACCTCTACATCACGACGAACCACGGCGTGACGCGCATCCAGGGGCTCACCTACAACAGCCACCGGCACCCGGGCTGGTATCTCTACGAGAACGGCTCCGAGTGGGGATCGCTGCAGTGCCCCTACATGCACGGGCTGGGCATCGCGCCGAACGGGAACGTGCTCGTCGCGAATGAGCAGATGCTCGGCGTGCTCGTGCCCAGCGCGAAGCTGGAGGAGTGGGACCGCGAGCTGACCTGGGATGGCCCCACGCCGTGGATCTTCAAGAGCTTCAACGACGCGCTCAACGGGCAGGCCTCCGATGACTACTGGCGCGCCTTCGAGCAGACCCCGTCCGGTCGCTACTACCTGGGGAGCGCGGAGTTCGGTGTCTGGGCGATGACGCCGAAGTCACGCTCGACGGGGAACTGGTCGAAGGTCGCGGGGCTGCCCACGAACCGCATCCTCTCACTCAAGGCGACGGATGATGGCGCGCTCTACATCGGCACGAATGGCGCGGGCCTCTGGCGGCTGGAGCCGGACGGCACGACGCTGGCGAAGGTGCCGCAGGTGTCGGGCCAGCGCGTCCTGCAGCTCGTCTACGAGCCCACCGTGAAGCCAAGCATGCTGCTCGTCCTCACCGACCAGGGGCTGACCGTCCTCCGCGGACCGTAAGGCAGACCTGTCTCCCCTGCCCTGCGTCTCTCAGGGTGCGCCAGACCGGGCCATCTGGCGCACCGCCGCGCTGTCTGGCAGAACGTCGGGCGGGGCCGCCGTCACCGTGCGAAGTCCCTGTTTCAGTGAGAGGGATTCCGCGAATGAACCAGCCCCCCGTTTCCACGCCACGCCCATCCCACTCCTTGAGCTGGGTTCGCATCGTGGTTCTCTGCTTGCTTGGCGTGCAGTTGACGGCTTGCGACGCGGAGCCCCTCCCCGACTCCGACTGTGTGAACGGAACCACGGAGGCGTCCGCCTGCGGGCTGAATGACCGCGGCGCCCAGCACCGGACCTGCGCCGCGGGACAGTGGAGCGACCTCACCCCTTGCGAGGACCCCGACGTCTGCGTGGATGGCGCCGAAGAGTCGCTCGCCTGCGGGTTGAATGGTCGTGGCACCGGGACCCGGACCTGCTCCTCCGGCGCCTGGGGCGAGCCGCGCTGCGAGGACAAGGACAAATGCCGCGACTGGGACTTGGAGACCATTCGTTGTGGTGTGCTCGCCACGCAATCCCGGGAGTGCACGTCCGGGCAATGGGGCCCCCTGGGGTTCTGTGATGATCCGGCACCCCTCTCCCTCCAGGTGCCCGGCCGCCAGGACCTGATTCATGATGCCAGACGCAAGCGCCTGTACATCACGACCCGCGAAGGTGGCGGGCAGGTGCGTGTGTTCAGCCTGGTGACGGGCTATTTCGATGCCCCGCTGCTCACCGGCGGCTCCTTCCTGGGCATCGATCTGTCCCCGGATGGCGATACGCTCATCGTCGCCGATGGCGGATTCAGCGCCCCCCGGAACTGGATCCACCTCATCGATCTCAAGACAGGGACGTCGCGCCGGATCGAGTTCGAGTTGGAGTCAGGCGAAGGAGGGACGTTCATGGCGCTCTTCACCTCCAACACCGAAGCCCTCGTCTCCTCCGACTACAACGGCTCTGGCTGGAGTCCCTTGCGCAAGGTCGACCTGGTGACCGGCGCGGCCACCTCGCTCGCGCTCGCGGCCGTGAACACCATGCTGACCCTGTCCGCTGACGGCTCCACGGTCGCCTATGCGCAGTCGAACACCTCCAGCGGCAATTGGGGACGGTACAAGGTCGGAGCACAGACCTTCGCGAATGCGATGACAGGTTGGTTCGTCCGTGAGGCTGCCGTCAGCCGGGACGCGTCCCAATACGCCGTCCCGACCTACAACGGGCTCTACGTCTTCAACAGCGACCTCGCCTCGCCGACCCTGTTGGGGACCTATGCCAGGCAATTGCCCACCGGGGCTGTGTACAGCCCCGTCTCCGACGAGCTCTATCTGGCGTGGACCGGCGCGAAGACATCCATCGACGTCTACAGCACCAAGACCTTGCGCAAGTTGCGCGACATCGAGCTGAAACCGGGGCTCTTTCAAGACTTCAGCGACCATGCCTTCAGTGGCGGGCGGATGCGGGTCTCTCGCGATGGCGCGTGGCTCTTCGCCACCACCGGGACGGACGGCGTGGTCATCTACCCCACCCGGCGGTGAGGCGAGGGCCCCCGGCCCTCGCGGCACCGGAGTGGCTCACTCCGCGCGGCCCTGCGCGTTCTGCCACCGCTGGCCCGAGCTGTAGTTGACCGGGATCCACCGGTAGCCCTTGCCCTCCGCGCTCAACCGGCCCAGGCCAGGAAAGGGCATGTGCGCGAGGCCGATCAGGTCGCCGCGCCTCGCGGCCTCCGTGAACGCACGCGCTCGCTGGGCCGCCGCCGCACGCTCATCGATGTCGTAGGCGACCGTCACCGACGGCTCGCGCAGTTGCACCGAGCCGAAGTGCATCAGGTCGCCCCACAAGGCCAGCCGCTGGCCACGGCTCTCCACGACGTAGGCGCTGTGCCCGGGCGTATGGCCCGGGGTCGACATGGCCCGGATGCCCGGGACGAGGGTGTCCCCGTCTCCGAACGTCTTCAGCTTCCCCGCGACCTGGTACGGCCCCACCATCGCCCGGGCCTCCTCGAAGTACTTCGGGTCCACCGGTCCCTTCGCCGTGTTCTCGCGACCGAGCCAGAAGCCCGCCTCTCGCGCGTGCACCTGGAGGATGGCGTTGGGGAACGCCCGGCTCACGTTGGACATGAGTCCGCCGGAGTGGTCGGAATGGATGTGCGTGAGCAGCACCACGTCAATCTGCTCCGGCTGGTAGCCCGCGGCCCGGAGGCTCTGCTGGAGCTGGCCTCCCACGCCGGGGCCGAAGAAGCCCCCCACGCCGGTGTCCACGAGCACCAGTGCCGTGCCGGTGTTGATGACGAACGCGTTGATGGACAGCTCGACCGGATCCGCCAGGTGGTCGCGCGAGAGCAGCTCCCTCACCCGCTCCGGCGTCGTGCGCGTCGCCACCTCGCTCACCGTCTGGGGAACGGTGCCGTCGGACAGCACGGTGACTTCGAAGTCGCCGAGCAGCATCCGATGGTAGCCGGGCGACTGGGTCCGCACCTGGGGCGCGGCCGCATGGACGGCGGACGGAAGCAGTGGAGCGCCGGCCAGCATCAGCAGGGTGAGGGCGCGAGAGACAGCGTGGAAGGCACCGCGAGGCAGGTTCGTTTTCATGGACGAGGAGATACGCCCCGCCTCCTCTGGGATAAACGGGCGCTCTTCACACACTCCGTTTCACCGCTGAAACAATCCGGAGTGCGCGACGAGGCCCTGGGGCCTCCTGTCTGAACGCGGTATGCCGTGCTGGAGGTGGAAGATGGACAGGTTCACGGCGATGGAAGCGTTCGTCCGCGTGGTGGAGAGCGGCTCCTTCACCAAGGCGGCCGACGCGCTGGGCCGCCCGAAGGCCGCGGTGACCCGGCTGATCCAACAGCTGGAGGCGCAGCTGCGCGTGAAGCTGCTGCACCGCACCACGCGCCGCGTGACGGTCACCCCGGAGGGAATGACCTACTACCAGCAGGCCCTGCGCCTGTTGGGCGAGGTGCGGGAGCTGGAAGCCACGCTGTCCCAGACGCGGCGCGGCCCCCGGGGACGCCTGCGCGTGGAGTCGAGCGGGACCATCTCCCGGCTGCTCATCGTCCCCGCGCTGCCGTCGTTCTACGCGCGCTACCCGCAGATGCACATCGAGCTGGGGGTCAGCGACCGCGTCGTGGACCTGCTCGCGGACAACGTCGACTGCGCCATTCGCGGAGGCCCCGTGAAGGACGAGTCCCTGGTGGCACGGCACCTGGGCGACCTCTGCTATTGGGTGTGCGCGTCGCCTCGGTATCTGGAGCGGCACGGCACGCCCCTCCATCCGCTGGAGCTGGCGGGCGCGTCGCACGCGGTGGTCAGCTACTTCTCGTCGCTCAGCGGCAAGGAACTCCCCTTCGTCTTCGTCCGAGATGGCGAAAAATTGGAGGTCCAGGGCCGCAGCCTGCTCACGCTCAACGAAACCAACGCGTACCTGGCCGCCGGGCTCGCGGGCCTGGGCGTCATGTACGCCCCGCGCTTCGTCTTGGAGCCGTACCTGGCCTCCGGGGAGCTGGTGCGGGTGCTGGAAGGCTGGCGGCTCGAACCCCGGCCCCTGTTCCTGGTCTACCCACCCGCGCGGCAGTTGGGCGCCGGGGTGCGGGTCTTCATCGACTGGTTGACGGAGCTGTTCGCGAGCCGGCCGAACCTGTGGCGCGAGGACGGGTAGCGGTCCCGGATCAAACCGTGGGCACCGTTCCACCGTCGATCGTGTACTCGCTTCCATGGATGGAGGCGGCCCGCGCCGACGCCAGGAAGGCGACGAGCTCCGCGACCTCTTCCGGCCAGGACGGGCGCCCGATGGGAATGCCGCCGAGCGCGTCCATGATGCTCTGCCGCGCGGCGGTTTCGTCGGAGCCCGAGTGTTCCGCGATCCGCTTCACCAGGGCCTCCGAGGCGGTCGTGCGGATCCACCCGGGGGCGATTGAATTCACCCGCACGCCCTTGGGTCCCAGCTCCTTGGAGAGGGCCTTGCTGTAGGTCGACAGCGCGGCCTTCGCGGCGGCATACGCGATGGTGGAATCGTGGAGCGGAAGCCGCCGCTGGATGGATGAGATGTGCAGCACCACGCCCCGTCCGCGTTCGATCATCGCGGGAATGAGCGCGCGATCCAGCCGGACCGCGCCCAGGAGGTTGAGCGAAAGCTCCTCCTGCCAGAGTTCATCCGTGAGCGCGGCGAAGCCGCCTCCAGGCGCGGAGGAGCCCCCCAGGTTGTGCACCAGGATGTCGATGCCTCCGAGCTTGTCCTCGACCGTGCGCGCCACCGTGGCCACCCCTTCCGGAGTCCCCAGGTCCGCTTGCACGAAGAGGCCGGGCGTCGAGTCCGCCGGAATCGCAGAGCGTGCGACGGCGACGGTCACCGCGCCCGCGGCGCTGAGCCGACGAACGATGGCCTGGCCGGCACCCTTGGTCCCTCCTGTCACGAGCACGCGCTGGTCCGCGAACTCGCGCGGATCGATGACGAAGCGAGGCATTGCTGTTTCAGACATGGGTTTCTCCTGTGGAGGGATGCCCCCAGGAATGGCGTTAGGCTCGACCGATGACAAGAGCGCACGAAGAAGTGGGTGACCCACCCGCGGGTAAGTATGAGGCGCCACCGACGCCCGAGGCGGCGGCGGAGCGGGTCGAGGAAGCCCTGAAGCTGATGGAAGGACGCTGGAAGCTGGTGATCCTCTTCCAGCTCTTCGGAGGGCGCGTGGTGCGCTTCTCGGAGTTCGAGCGGGCCATTCCTGGCATCTCCCAGAAGATGCTGGCGCAGCAGCTCCGTCAGCTGGAACGCGACGGTCTTGTGACCCGGACCGTGTACGCGGAGGTCCCGCCGCGCGTCGAATATCGCCTCACGCCGTGGGGCCAGTCCCTGTGCCCGGCGCTCGAAGGGCTGCTCCGCTGGGCAGCGGAGCAACCCGTCAGTGCCCCGGGCCGCGTATAGGCTGGGTGCGACCAGAGCTGGAGCGACTACGACGCGGAGCGGGGACGCAAGCTCATCGAGATGATGTCCCCGCGCGAGCCCGGCGAGCCCGGGTGGTTCCAGTTCGCCATCGCGCTGAAGGACACCGACACCCTGGTAGGGGACTGCGCGCTGCGCGTGGATGAGCAGGACCCACGCGTGGGAGAGATTGGCTTCACGCTCTCACGGCACCACCAGGGACAGGGCCTGGGCACCGAGGCCGTGCGGGCGCTGCTGGGCTACGTGTTCAACACGCTGCGCCTGAACCGGATCATCGCCGTGACCGACGCGAAGAACACCGCCGCAGCGGCCGTCCTCGAACGGCTGGGCATGCGGCGCGAGGCACACTTCATCGAGAACGTCTTCTTCAAGGGCGCCTGGGGTGATGAGTTCCAGTACGCCCTGCTCGGCCGTGAGTGGCCGAAGCCCTGAACCTGAGCCAGGAGGGCCCACCGAGTGGCCCCCCGAGCAGACCGTTTCCACGGGCTGGCACCGAAGCCAGACAGGGACGCCGCGAAGCTCAGGCTTCCATCGCCATCCTCAACCCGGCCGGGGGTGGAGCTTGCAGCCGCAGGCGCTCTCCCGTGAGGGGGTGCGTGAACG
The DNA here is from genome assembly GCF_003612065.1 of Corallococcus sp. CA047B. NCBI lineage: Bacteria > Pseudomonadati > Myxococcota > Myxococcia > Myxococcales > Myxococcaceae > Corallococcus > Corallococcus sp. CA047B. The sequence continues at coordinate 2,726 of NZ_RAWD01000040.1, read as the reverse complement.
CCAGCGTCTCCGCGTGGAGCAGGTAGCCGCCATCTCCGGGCAGGCCGGGCTCGCGCTCGCGGGGCAGACCTCCCGAGGCGAACATCGGATCCCCGGTGAGCGGATGGCCGATGTACGCCAGGTGGATGCGGATCTGCTCGGGGCGCCCCGTGTGGATGCGCACCTCGAAGAGGGTCTGTCCGTCACGCCGCTCCAGGACCGTGGCGTGGCTGTGGGACGGCTTGCCCTTCTCGGTCGCCCCGTGCACGGACTCCAGCACGGGGTGGGGCACCAGCCCGATGGGCGCGTGGATGTCATAGGCCGCCTGCGCCGCGACCCCGTCCGAGAGCGCCCGGTAGCGCTTCTCCACGTCGCCCTCGCGCCAGTTGCGTGAGAGCTTCGCGGCGGCCTCGTGCGTGCGGGAGAAGAGCACCAGCCCCGACGTCGCCCGCCCCAGCCGGTGCAGCGCGGAGGCCTCCGGCCAGCGCAGCCGGACGAACGACAACAGCGTGTTCTTGAGGAAGCCGCCGGAGGGCAGCGTCGGCAGTCCACCCGGCTTGATGACCGCGAGCAGCGACGCGTCCTCGTACACCAATTCGAAGCTGTCCGGCGTCACACCCTCCCGCCACGGCGGCCGGTGCCAGCAGAGCTCCTGATGGGCTTGCAGCAGCTCGTCGCCGGTGGCCGTGACGCCGTCCAGCCGCACCTCGCCGCGCACGAAGCGCGCACGCCACTCCTCCTCGGTGGAGTGGCGGTAGGCGCCCGTCAGGTGGGCGAGCGCGGTGCGCCCCACGGACGCGGCGCCAATCCGCTCGCGGTACACGTAGCCGTCGTTCAGGCCGGCGGAGTCATCAGGCTGGGACATCACCCGTGCACTCTACGGTCCGGAGCGCGGGTTCGCGGCAACCATCGAGCGCCCGGCGGGGCGGGCGACATCATGGCGGGCCGCCCTCGGTCTCGACGATGGCCGCGAGGAACAACACATACGTCAGCTCGGCCACGGGGCGCTTCTCCCGCCGGGCCTGGAGGCGCAGCGCCTTGGGCAGGGAGCAGGGCCGCCCCCGCTCACCGTCGCGCATCTGGACGTGGCCCCTTTCGGAGTAGCCCACCACCTGCCAGCCCAGCTTGCACAGCGCCGCACTGAGGTCGTCGGTGAGCTGGTGGTGGATGGCGCGAGCGATGGGCACGGGGCTGAAGCGCTCGCTCGACCAGCTCCCCGCCTCCTCTCGCCAGCCACGGGCGCGCAGGTAGTTCGCCTTGCGCGCCAGCGACAGTCCTCCGACGTGGCGCTCGAGCTTCATCGCAACGCTCGGCGCGGGCAGAAGAGGGACATGAGAGGAGGCTCGCCATATCGCGCCGCCTCCGCATGCACCAGGGCCCCCGAGGGGACCTACTCCAGCATCAGCTTGCGCGCCGCGGCCTGCTTGCGCACCGACTGGATGATGGCCGTGTCGAGCGTGTCCGCGCCCTTGTCCTCGGCCTGCTTCACGGCGAGGAACTTCTCACGCTCTGCCTGGAGCGTCTGGATGCGGGCCTGGATGTCCGAGCGCTCCTTCGCCTTCGCATCCACGATGGCCCTGCGCTCCACCACCGACTTGCCCTTCAGCTCCGTCGGCAGCTCCTCCTCCTTGAGCGCTTCCACCTTCACCGTGCCCTTCTTGGCGCCATCCACCAGGTCCCAACTGGAGTTGTCATAGAGCCGGCTCGCCTTGGACGCCGCGCGCGACGCGGTGGCGCCAGCGCTGACCCCGGCGTTGCTGTCCTGGGCCTCCTGCCGCATCTTGCCCGCGCTTCCTTGCGACCCGTAGCCCATGTAGGTCTTGCTCAAGTCCCCGCTCAGCCGCGCCAGCTCCGCGTCCTGCGGGGCCGCCACGTGGGCCACCGCGCGGTTCTGGTCGATGTTCAGCGCCTGTCCCTGGGCGAGCGCCGCGGCCGCCGTCCACCCCTCCCGGGCCCCCACCTCCGAGGGACCGCAGTGGATGGTGTTCACGATGATGCCGTGCTCCTTCGCGCTGGCGATGGCCGTCGAATAGACGACGGGCCCCTGGGTAAAGGGCTCATTGCCCGCGATGTAGATGAGCTTCAGGTCCTCCTTCGACTTGCTCCAGGACAGCTGGGTGGTGGCCTTCTGGATGGCCTGCCCGCAGTACTCGTCCCCACCGTTGGTGCGCAGCGCGAAGAGCTGCTCGGAGACCTTGTCCAGGTCCGTGGTGAAGGGCAGGAGCTGGCGGATGTAGCCATCCTTCGCGTCGATGTCGGACTTGCCGTACTCGTAGAGGGCGATCTCCAGCCGGGCCATCTGACCGCCGCGCCGGGCCTTCTGGAACGTGTTCACCACCGTCCAGAGCTGACGCCGGGCCTGATCGATGAGGCCATCCATGCTGCCGCTGGTGTCGAGCAGCAGGGCGATCTGCACCCGGGGCGCGGACGTCGCGGCGTCCACCACCGCGGGCGCGGGGCCGGCGGGCTCCTTCTGAGCGACGGGCGCCACCGAGCCCGTGGGCGCGGCCGGGGTCCTGGCGAGCGAGACTTGAGGAAGGGCGAGCAGGCCAAGACCGAGGGCGAGGGACTTGAACATGGGGTTCTCCAGCGGGATGACGCGAGCGGCGCGGGAGACCCGTGCCGTCAGGTTTCCCTTGAACGAACGGGCCACGAAAAAGGTCTGACCCTGTTTTCCGACGGGGCGCCGGGGGCCTCGTGCCTCACACCCCGGGCGCCGTCCCCCGTATATTTCCCCGCATGAAGGA
>NZ_RAWD01000409.1:0-7041 GCF_003612065.1 Corallococcus sp. CA047B | reverse complement strand
GAGGCGGGGATTCTAGCAAGCCGGCCACGAGCGCCCAATGACCCGGGAGGCCGCGAACCGCGGCCCACCTTCGTGGGCTGGGCGTTTGCCGGGATGCGTCCAACGCCCGTAGCCTGGGGATTTCCGGCGTTCCAGACTCACCGTGTTTCCAGGAGAAGCCATGCCCAGGCGAGTCACCGTCCAGCTCATCGACTCCCAGTACGACCCGGTGCCCGGTCTGCGGGTCGTCCTCGTGCAGACGGCTGAGCGCCTCCAGACGAACGCGGAGGGCGAGGTCACCTTCACGCACGTCCCCGACGTGGCGACGTTCGAGGTCTTCCGGGGCGAGACGCGCGTCGCGGGGCACGTGGCGGCGCAGCCCCTCGCTGACGGGACCACGCTCGTCCTGCGCGTGGGGCCGCAGGCGGTCGCGCGACTGTTCCTGGATGCGGACCGCGATGGCACCCTGACGTCGGAGGGGCTCGACCGGTGGGATTGGGGCGTGGGGCCGGGCAAGAAGGGCGCCATCATCCTCTGCAACCTGGATGCGGATGGGGCCATCCCCCAGCGCGCGGACAACAGCGACGAGGTGATCAACGGAGGGGACGACGCGCTGGACATCGCGCCGCTGGAGGTCCGGCGCGACGGTGCGCACCGCCCTGATGCGACGTGCACCCTGTCGCTGGAGAACCCGAGGGACATCCAGCGGATCCGCATCTTCGACGGAATCTCGGCGGGGGCCCGGGCCCTCATCGGGCCGCGCAATGGGCACACGTGCCGGTTGGACCTCTCCCGGCCCGTCCTGCGCCTGGGCATGGAGGCCCTCCGGTTCGACCTCACGCCGGACGAGCACGACATCGTCCTCGTGCTGACCACGAGTGCGCCCGAGGGAACCGTGGTGCAGCGGGCCCGGGTGCGCGTCGCGCCCTGGATGATGCAGCACCACCTGGAGCCGCCCCAGACGGTCTACGTGGTCGCGGGCACGACGCCCCGGTTCGACAACACCGCGTTCCGGAGCACGCTGAAGGCCATCGTCGAGACCCGGCTGGGGCTGTCCCTGGTGGAGCTGCCCTGCATCGACGGAGACCGCTGGGGGCAGGACAGCCTGGAGTTTGGAAGCTCCAACCTTCCCACGCACGGCCTCCACGCCATCCTCGGTGCCTCGCGGAGGGTCGGGTTGATCAACCACTTCGCTCAGCGGGGACGGGGCCCCGGCGTCGGCTTCTTCGGCTTCGCCGCCGAGGCCGAGAGCGACATGAACAAGCTTGGCAACCTGGAGGTCACGCCGCCGGTGATGGACCACAAGGGGCGCAACTTCCCGTTCGGCCGCATCTACTACGGCGACGGCGCCGGGGCGCGGCGCCGGTTGGATCCGAACGTCCAGGCCTTCCTGAAGGCGCAGCGGGTCCAGGCCCCCATCGTCATCGACACCGGCTGGCTGGATGTCGGCCATGTCGATGAAATCCTCTCGTTCGTTCCCGCGGAGGACGGAGGCTGGAAGCTCTGCCTGCCCAGCCCCCTGCTGGCCCTGACGCTGTTGGAGGGCGTGCTGAAGGCCGAACCGAACGCGGTGCTGCTCGAGGGAAGGTCGGTTCAGGGCGTCGAAGGCGAGGGCTTCGAGGAGCCCATCCAGACCACGGTCGCCGCGTTCTTCAAGGACGGCATGGGAGGAGGGGGCGCCCGCCGCCCCACCGGGATGCCGAACATGATGATGCCTCCGCGCAGGGAACCGATGCCGGTGCAGCGCAGGCCTCACCCCGGTCTGGGGTCACTGTCGTCGGTCCGTCGCCCGGGCGCGATGCCCTCCTCGGTCTCGTTCGAGGGCATGGGGGGAGGATTCCCCCGGGGAATTTCAGAGGTGCCCACGCTCGCGAGCGTCATCGCCTTCAACAAGCGCGCGGATGAGCAGCTCCAGAAGTTGGTTGATCAGTTGAAGAGGGACATCGGCCTGCGAGACGAGCAGATCCTCCGCATCCCCGTGCTCTACCGGCAGGGCAAGATGAAGGGGCTGGCGACCCTGACCGCGAACATGGTGAACATGCTCGTGCTGGAGCGGCACTGCATCATGGCGAAGCCCTTCGGCCCCATGCTCCATGCGAACAAGGTCCAGAGCGGTCCGTACGGCCAGCTGCTGGTGCCCCACGGAATCGACCGGGTCCTGGACGTGCCCGCGCATGGCACGTTCGACCTGTTCGAGGTCTACGTGAAGAGCCTGTTCCGCAAGCACGGCCTCACGGCCCACACCCTCGACAACTGGCGCGCGTACCACGACAAGGGCGGCGAGGTGCATTGCGCCACCAACACCCGGCGGGGGCTGACCCTCAAGCGCTGGTGGGAGTTCGCGCCCGAGGACGCCCTGGGCCTGCTGCCGCCGCTGCATACGCTCCGGCCCAGCTCGCTCCCGCTGGTGCGCCAGCTGCTCTGATGCACACGGGCCGGCTGAAGGTCCGCGGGCCCCGCGGTATGGAAGGGAAGGTCCGCGCGAGCCTCTTGTTCGCGCGAACAGGCCAGGGCCGGGAGGGCGCACGGCCCTACACCTGTCCGCTGTTGGACCGCGAACCAGGCGCGTGTCGCGTCTACGCGCACCGGCCGCTGGCCCTGCACGGGGACGCGGACGTCCTCTGGGCCAACCAGGACGCGCTGGAGGACGCGGTGGCGCGACTGGGCGGCGCCACGCGTCCGCTCTTCGAGGGGTTCGCGCAAGCCCCCTCCCCGGACGGAGGCTGACGCCGGGCCGCTCAGCCCAGCGCCGCGAGCACCTTGTCGAGCGCCACGTAGCTCTGGTTCATGCCCTCGGTCATGCCGGACTGGACCATGCCGTCGCGCTCTTCGGTCGTGTGGAACAGCGAGAGGGTGATGACCTTCGTACGCCCGTCGCCCAGGTCCTCCAGCATCGTCGACTCCACGATGACGTGGCCGGGCATGCCGTCCCACTCGAAGGTCCGCACCATGCGCTCCGGGGGCGTCACCTCGCGGAAGCGCCCCTCGAAGCCATGCTGCCCGTCGGGCGTGTGTTCGACGAAGCGCCAATGGCCTCCGCGCTGGACCTCCAGGCGCTCGATGACCAGCGTGTTGCCCCGGCCCCACCACTGGGCCACGAGCGCGGGGTCGGTCATGGCCTTCCACACGCGCTCACGGGTCGCGTTGAAGATGCGCTCGGTGCGGACCTCCCGGTCGGACGGTTGGGTCACCGTGGCGGGGGATGGCTTCGCGGCGGGGCTCATGGCGTTCCTTTCGTGCGCTCGAGGAAGTCCTCGAGGTGATCCAGGCGTTGCTCCAGCAGGGTCCGGTACGCGGTCATCCACTTCGCCACGTCCTCGAGCTTCCGGGGACCCAGCCGGCAGTGCCTCACGCGCCCCACCTTCTCGGTCGTGACGAGGCCCGCCTCCTCGAGGACGCGCACGTGCTTCTGCAGCCCGGTGAGCGTCATCTCGAAGTGCTCGGAGAGGCTTCCCATCGAAGACGCCTCGGACTTCCCGAGGCGCATCAGGATGGCCCGGCGCGTCGGGTCCGACAGCGCCCCGAAGGAGCGATCGAGGTGGGATGAAGACTGAACCATTTGGTTCAGTGATAATCCCTGGGATGGCCTGGGTCAAGGCCGCGTGGGGCGCTGGGGCGGGCTACGGCTTGCGCGGCGTGCCCGCGTCCCTGGACAGCGAGCGGACGAACACGGAGTCGATGCCGTGGATGCGCAGCTGCATCAGGTCCTCCGCGCTGGCGTTCGTGTAGCCCAGGCCGCGCATCTCGTTGACGAAGGCGGGGGTGACGCCGTGGATGCGCATTCCCACGAGCTCGTCGGCCTTCAGGTCCTTGAAGCCCAGGCCGCGCATCTCACGGATGAAGTCCGGCGTCACGCCGTGGATGCTCATGGACAGGAGCGTCTCCAGCTCCAGGCCCTTGAAGCCCGCGGCGGCCAGGGCCTGGATGCGTTCGGGCGTCACGCCGTGGATGCGGCTCTGGACGACTTCGTCCAGCGACAGCTTGGGGTAGCCCGCCGCGGCGAGCGCCCGCACGTACTCCGGGGTGACGTTGAAGATGCCCACCTGGAGCAGGTCGTCCACCGAGCCCACGCGGTAGCCCGCGGCGGCCAGGGCCTTGACGCGCGCGGGGCCCACGTCGACCGTGGCCAGCGTGAGCTGCTCCTGCGCGTCCGGCTTGGGGATGCCCAGCTCCGACAGCGCCTTCACGTAGGCGGCGTTGGGGGTGAAGCGCCAGGTGCCCGTGCCCTGCTGCGCTCCGAAGCGGCCCTCGAAGGCGAAGGTGCCGGCTTCGCGCACCAACTGGAAGGGGGCGCTGCTGCCTTCCTTCGTGGACAGTCCCTGGAAGGAGGCGAGCGGCGTGGAGAAGCCGTGGTTCGATCCAGGTCGGTCCTTCGGGTGCAGCGACAGGTGCAACTCCTGCTCGCGCACCGTGCCGACCCAGGCGCCGGACTCCGAGGCACCTTCGGCGAGAACGGGGAGGGCGAAGAGCACCATGAACACGGTGAGCCACGGCGACAGGCGGGACGTCATGACGGCGACTCCTTTTCGGGCAAGGCGCGGCCCGCCCACGCGCTCGAAAGGGAGCGCGCGGGTTGGGGCCGTGTGGTGAAGGGGGAAGGGGCGTTACTTCTTGGGCTGGCGCATGCGGCGGATGAAGTCCGCGTCCACGCCACCGGCGCGCAGGCGCCGCAACTCATCCACGGAGGCGGGCTTCAGGCCCGCGGCTTCCAGCTCGTGGATGTACTCGGAGGTGACGCCCAGGGCGCGCAGCTCCACGGCCGTGTCCAGGTCCAGGCCCGTGAAGCCGGCGGACTTCAGGTCGTTCAGCCAGGCCGCGTCCAGGCCCAGGGCCTTCGCCGCGAGCAGCTGCTCCGGATCCGTCTGCTGGAAGCCCAGGCTTGCCATCTGCTCCAGCCACTCCGGGGTGACGCCCAGGTGCTTCATGCCCACCAGCAGCTCGGAGGGGATGGGCTTGCCGAAGCGGGCCGCCATGGCCTTCGCGTACTCCGGCGTGATGCCCGCGTGGCCGAACTGGACCAGCGTCTCCACCGTGGGCGCGTAGCCCATGGCGGTGACCTGGGAGACGACCTCCGGGGTGACGCCCGCGACCTTCAGGGACACCAACTGATCCACCGTGAGGGGGCCTTCGCCCACGCGGGTGGTCGCGTCATCCGCCTCCGGTGCGGCGCGAACGGCTGGAGCGGCGTTGAGCTCGACGACCGGAGTGGCGTGGACGGGCGCGACCTTCACTTCCGCCACCTTCACGGGCTGCACGGCGAGCGCGGTGAGGGGCACCGCCACCGCGAGGCTGCTGGCCAGCGTGACGATGGAGACCCCCGCGGCCAGGCGAGACGAGCACCGCGACGGGGGCGCCACCACCAGCCGCCGCACGCGGTCCGTCAACGAGCCTCCCAGCGCGGACAGGGCAGGGCCCGCGGCCCCCGTCCCCTGCGACCGCAGTGCTTCCAGCGCGGTGAGCGCACGGGCATACGGAATCGCACCGGGGCCCTGCCGCACGGCGAGGTCGTCACAGCAGTTCTCCCGCTCCACGCGGATGACCTGGGACATCCACCACACGACCGGGTGGTAGAAGAGCAGCGTCTCCACCAGGGTCTGCACCACGTTCACCGCGAAGTCGTGCCGGCGGATGTGCGCCAGCTCGTGGGCCAGCACCATCTCCAGCTCCCGCACCGCGAGCCCCGTGAGCGTGGCGGTGGGGACCAGCACCACGGGCCTCAACCAGCCCAGCGTGGACGGCACCTCCAGCTTCGACGACACCAGCAGCCGCACCGGCCGCGTGAGCCCCAGCCGGCGCGCCATCGCCTCCAGCCGCTCCTGCCATTCCAACGACGCGTGCACCGCCGCGTGGACCTGCTGGCGCAGCAGGAACCAACCCTTCATCAGCCGCAGCGACGAAGCCGCCACGCCCATCCCCCACGCCAGCACCAGCCAGGGCAGGTGCTCACCCACCTGCTGGAACACCTGCTCCAGCGGAGGCCTCGCCTCCGTTCCGGCCGGAGACGGGGACCGCCACGGCGTGGACCCGGTGCTCGGGAGGGCCACCGTGTTCATGAAGGGCGCGGCGGTTCGCGCGACGAACGCCGTCGTCCGCGCGGGCCGCGCGTCCGGAGCACGGGAGGCGTGCCGCCACGCGGTGGCCACCGGCAGCGCGAGCATGATGCCCAGGGCACCACACGCCAGCGCATAGCGCAGGTTCGCCGAGCGACCGCCCACCCACCGCAGCGCCAGGGCCAGCGCCACCGCGACGAGCACGCCCTGCCACAGCAGGTGCACGAGCGCCCAGCCTACCGATTCCAGGATGAGACCGTTCATGATTCCGACTCCTTCTCCAGCGAATCCAGCAACTGGCGCAGCTCCGCCAGCTCCTCGGGGGACGTCTTCTTCGTGGACAGGGCCTGTAGGGCCAGCCGCGCCGGGGAGCCGCCGAACACGCGGTCCACCAGGTCGGTGACGAGCTGCCGCTGGGTGTTCTCACGCGGCACGCGGGCGCTGTAGACGTGCGCGCGCTGCGCCTCATCCCGCATCACCAGCCCCTTCTCCGTCATGATCTGCATCGTCTTCAGCACCGTGGTGTAGCCGCTCCCATCCTGCAGCGTCTCGTGCACCTCGCGCACCGTACTGGCGCCCCGGTCCCACAGCACCCGCAGGATGGCCAGCTCGGCATCCGTGGGGCGTGGCAGCTTTGCTCGACTCATGGCTCCCTCACTCCTTCAGCGATACGGACTGGATATACGAATGACTTCGTAGATGTCAACGAAGGTCTTCGTAGTTCGCGGCGTCCTTGCGCCGGTCGCGGTTGAAACCCGGCGCGGGGGCCGGCATCGGACGAAGTGCATGGCGCCACCTCCCCCCAAGCCCTGTGCCGTCTGCGGCCGCGCCATCACCTGGCGCAGGAAGTGGGCCCGCGACTGGGAGCAGGTGCGTTACTGCTCGGACGCGTGCCGGGGGAAGCGGACCCAGGCGCGTGATTCCCCGCTGGAAGCGCTCATCCTGGAGCTGCTGGCCCGGCGGGCGGGCGGGGCCACGGTGTGCCCTTCCGAGGTCGCTCGCGCGGTGGGCG
>NZ_RAWD01000408.1:0-7066 GCF_003612065.1 Corallococcus sp. CA047B | reverse complement strand
ATACGCGGGTGCCGGTGCTCGTCACGCGCGAGGAGATCGCGGACGAGCTGCCCTCGCGCGGCGAGCAGCTGGTGTGCGTGGACTCCGACGCCGCGAGCCTTTCGCGCCAGTCGTCCGAGGACCTGCCGTCCGCCACCAAGCTGCTGGTGCGCGTGCTGGAGCTGGACCCGGACCATGACGGGGCCCGGGCCCTGCTCGCCCAGACGCTGGAGGCGCGCGTGGGGGTGGCCCTGGGGCTCCTGAAGGAAGAGAAGCTCCAGGACGCCCGCGCGGAGCTGGACGCGGTGCTGGCCGTGGCCCCGGACCACACGTCCGCCCGCAAGGGCGTGGACGCGGTGCAGGTGGCGTGGGCGAAGCGCTTCTTCGCCAGCGCGGACACCCTGGAGAAGGCGGGCAAGCTGGGCAACGCGCTCCTGGCGTACGTGCGCGCGGACCAGGAGCGCGTGGGGGCCACGGCGGCCCGGGAGCGGGCAGAGGCGGTGCGGCTGAAGCTGCGCGACGAGGTGGCCTTCCTGGTGGTGGCCGCGCCCGTGGACGACAAGGCCCAGGCGCCGGATGTCGCGCAGCGGCTGGGCGCGGGACGGCTGGCCACGTTCCTGCCCACGCAGCTGCCCCTGAAGGTCGTGACGGAGGCGCCCCCTGGACGGGTGGGCGTGAAGCTGGAGCTGGCGCTGGAGCGCGTGCTGCCCCTGAAGGCGGTGGAGGAGTCGCAGCGCACCAAGCGCTACCTCGCGGGCAACCGCTCCGTGCCCAACCCCAAGCGCGGCCAGTTCGAGACGAAGCTGCTGGAGACCGAGCGCACGCTGGAGACGGTGGAGCGCAAGCAGGCCGCGGTGCTGCGCGAGTACCTGCGCGCCCAGATGGAGCTGGGCACGCTGCGCGACGCCGCCGAGCGGTGCCGCGAGCGGGAGAAGCGCGAGTGCCGCGAGGCGCTGGTGGAGTGCGGCGAGGAGGCCCGCGACGCGAAGAAGCCGGGCAGCATCCCCGGCGAGTGCAACCCGGAGCGCTGCTCGGGGCAGTGCACCCAGGACGAGGGCCTGATGGTGCAGAAGGCCAAGGCGGCGCGCGTGCTGGAGACGGCGGTGCAGGTGGCCCTGGACAAGGCGGAGACGCAGCGCACGGAGGTGCAGCGCAACCGCGACGCCGTCTTCCGCGAGCCCATCACCGTGGAGGAGCCCATGTATTCGGACTTCGTCTACGACGTGCAGCTGCACCGGCTGACGGTGACGGCCACCGTGACGGCGGTGATGCGCGACCTGCTCACGCCCCAGCAGGTGCCCGCGCCCAACACGCAGGACTACGCGGTGCTGCACGAGGACGTGGCCCACAAGGGCTATGACCGCTACGGCGTGCTCGCGGACCCCGTGCAGCTGCGCAACGAGCTGGAGCTGCGCGTGGACGCGGGCGACAAGGCCGTCGCGGACCTGGCCAAGCGCGTGAAGGAGCGCTTCGACGTGTATCGCGGCAAGCGCGTGGAGGACGCCCGGCGCGGCATGGTGCGCCCCGGGGCCGAGGACGTGGTGGAGACCGCCGTGCGCGCGCTGCTGCTCACCGCCGACGCGCCCCCCCAGGACGTCCTCCAGCCCGTCGCCCGCGCGCGCGGCCTCACCCGGCCGGAGGCGCTGCTCGGGCAGTAGCTCAGTCCAGGCTGGCGCTCATCTCCGGGCGCTCCAGCCGCAGCGCCTCCACGCGCCTGCGCCTCGCGCCCGCGATGGCCAGGTGCCACGCGCCCGCCGCGAGGCCCAGGACGCAGCAGCCCGCCCACAGCGCGGAGGCGTTGACGTGGCCCAGCACCGCGCCGCCCAGCGCGGGCGCGATGCTGGACGCCAGCCCCCACATCATGTGGTACGCGCCCTGGTAGCTGCCGCGCAGCTCGGTCGGCGCCAGGTCCGCCACCACCGAGGGCGCCACGGGTGACTGCGCCATCTCCCCCAGCGTCCACACCGCCACGGCCAGCATCGCCCACGGCACGCCGGTGGGCAGCGCGTGCAGCCCGAAGCCCACCCCCGTCAGCAGGCCCGCGAACGCCAGCGCGGTGGAGCGCCGCACCCGGCCCACGAGGCGGTTGACGAACGGTTGCAGCGCGACGATGAGCACGCCGTTCACCGACATCACGAGCCCGTAGTCGGCAGGTGTCAGGCCCCGCGCGGCCAGCGTCACCGGCAGGCTCATGTGGCTCTGGAAGAAGATGAGGGCCAGCGCGAAGATGGGCAGGCAGAACGCCAGGTACACGCCGTCGCGGAAGGGCGTCAGCAGGTCGCCCAGCGTGGAGCGCGCCGGGGCCCCCTCCACCGCCGCCGGCCGCGTCTCCGGCACCAGCACCCAGACGCAGCAGCCGTAGAGGAACGTGGTCACCGCGTCCGCGATGAAGAGCAGCCGGTAGCCCAGCCCCGCCAGCAGGCCCGCCAGGGGCAGCGCGATGGCGAAGCCCAGGTTGATGACCCAGTAGAGCATCCCGTACGCCCGCGCCCGGTCGCGCGCCGGCACCACGTCCGCGATGGCCGCCGACACCGCCGGCCGGTACAGCTCCCCCAACAGCCCCAGCAGGAAGGCCGCGACCGCGATGCGCCCCAGCGTCTCCGAGAAGCCGATGAACACCATCGCGCCCGCGCCCAGCCACAGGCCTCCCGCGAGCGTCAGGCGCCGGCCCACCCGGTCCGCGAGCATGCCGCCCAGCGGCGCCGCCAGCACCGCGCCCGCGCCGTTCAGCGACACGATGAGGCCCGCCTGCTCCACGCTGAAGCCGCGCTCGCGCGTCAGGTACAGCGCCAGGAAGGGCGCGACGAAGGCGCCCAGCCGGTTCACGAAGGTGCCCACCCACAACACCCAATAGGTGCGGGGCAGGCCACCGCCACCGAGCGCTCTCAACACCGTGGCAACGGGATTCATACAGGGGGCCCGACGGGGACGCGGCGTCAGGACTGACGGACCGCGCGCGCCACAATGCGCCCGCGTCCCGCGCCTTTCCATGACCTTCCACCTCCTGCGCGGCGGTTGGGGCCTCATGCATTCCATCCGCGTGGAAACGCGCATTCCCGGGGCGTGTTCGGGAGGCTGGACTTCTCGGGTGGGCTCCTCCAGGTTGCGCCGCCACCGACACGGGAAGGCGGGACGAAGCAGGGCATGGGTCAGGTCATCGGACTGCTGGGGGTGTGCCTGGTGCTGGGGGTGCTCGCCCGCCGCAGCGGCCGGTTCCCCGAAGCCACGGCGTCGGTCTTCAACGTCTTCCTGCTCAACGTGTCGCTGCCCGCGCTGGTGCTGCGCGCCATGCACCGGCTGGAGTTCGTCCCCGGGCTGGTGGTGGCCGCGGTGGCCCCCTGGCTGCTCTTCGTGGGCTCCAGCGTCTTCATGCGCCTGTTGGGCCCCCGGCTGGGACTGTCGCGCGAGTCGGTGGCGGCGCTCGTCCTCACCGCGGGCCTGGGCAACACCGCCTTCGTGGGCCTGCCCATGGCCGCCGCGCTGCTGGGCCCGGACGGCATGGCGGTGGCGGTGGTGGTGGATCAACTGGGCTCGTTCCTGGTGGTGGCGACGCTCGCCACGCTGACGGCCGCGAAGGCCCACGCCCAGGCCTCGCTGTCCGTGCGCATGCTCGTGCGCAAGGTGCTGGTGTTCCCCCCGTTCCAGGCGCTGGTGCTGGCGCTGGTGCTGCGGCCCTTCGCCTTCCCGGACTGGATGGACTCCGTGCTGCAACGGCTGGGGGACCTGCTCACGCCGCTGGCGCTGTTCCTCGTGGGCTTCCAGCTGCGGCTGGGCGGACTGCGCGCCCGGGTGCCGGCGCTCGCGCTGGGGCTGTCCTACAAGCTGGTGCTCGCGCCGCTGGTCGCGCTGGCCGTGGTGGCGTTCATGCCGGGGCTGGCGCTGGTGGTGAAGCAGACCACGGTGCTTCAAATCGCCATGGCGCCCATGGTGACCGCGGCCCTGCTCGCCGCCGAATACGAGCTGGATCCGGAGCTGGCGGTGCTGATGGTGGGCGTGGGCATCCCGCTGTCGTTCCTCACCGCGCCGCTGTTCATGGCCCAGGTGCACTGACAGGCACCCGGGCCCCGCGCTCACGCTAGAGCTGGCGGATGAACACGGCGTTGAGCTTGTTGTTCGCCGCGCCCGGCGCGCTCTTCACCGTGAGGCGTCCGTCCGACACCGCGACGCGCGCAAGTCCGGTGGTGTAGCCGTAGCCGGTGGGCAGGCCGCTGAGCACCACGGTGTCCTCCGCCTGGATGCGGTAGGCCCCCACGTAGTTGAACGGCTCGCCGGCCAGCATGCTCACCTCGTAGACGCCGTTGGGGACGGCGATCTCCCAGACGCGCTCGCCGCCCTGCTGCAGGCGCGCGTGGCGCTGCGCGACGATGTCCACGTCATGGCCCGCGTCCACCATGTTGGCCGTGTTGTCCACGTTCCACCCGTAGGTGAAGCCGAACTGGCGCGCGCCGTAGATGAGCCCGTTGTCCGGCAGGTAGCCGTAGTTCTCCAGCGGCGGGTTGGACGCGGGCTGGAAGTTGATGTCGATGCCGAACTTCCGCTTCACCTCCAGGAAGGCGAGCTTGTTGTTCACGGCCGGGCTGCTGCTGCTCACCGTGAGCCTGCCGTCCTTCACGTCCACCAGCTTCACCGCTTCGAAGAAGTGCTGGTCCGCGCTCGGCGTGCCGCGCAGCACGTCGCCGTAGTATTCGACGCTGAAGGCGAACTCGCTGTCGGTGAAGTCAGGGTCGCCCGCGACGAGCCGCACCTCGTAGTAGCCGTTGGGCACGGCCAGCTCCCAGGTGAAGTTCGCGCCGTTCTGCGTGCGGATGAGCGTGTCGTACGCCTGCGACGGGACGTTGGGGTTGTTGCGGTCGCGCGTGTTGGCGGTGTTGTCCTGGTTCCACCCGTACGTGAAGCCGTTGCCCCGGTTGCCGTACACCTGGCCGGAGTCCGCCACGAAGCCCGCAGGCACCGGCGCGCTCGCCGGCTGGAAGTTCACCCGCAGCTCCAACGGGACGAACGGGGAGAAGGGACCGGGGGACTGGGCTTGCGCGGGCGCGCCCGCCAACGTCAGGCCCAGCGTCGTGGCGGCGGACAGCAGGAAGCGCTTCATCGGGAACCTCGGAGGCAAAAAAAGAGGGGAATCGCGGCTTACCGCGACTCCCCCGTGCCTCCGCACTGTTTTCAATCCCTTGCCGCCACGGGTGGATGTTCTCCGGGCGGGCCTGTCACCGTGAGGAAGGGCGCTCTGGGGTTACGCGAGCGCGGTGGTCTCGAAGGAGAGCTCCACGCCGTTGGGCTTCACGCGCATCTGCGGACGTGACAGCACGTGGCAGTGGGGGCAGTAGCCGTGGGCGCCCGCGGGCGTGGCACGGATGAAGACCGCGCCTCCGCACACCATGCAGCCCTCGGGAAGATCGAAGTCGGCGAATCGCTCTCCGCTCTGGGTCTCGAAGTGGGTCATGCCATTGAGTTAACGCAGGATCCGCTGGACACAAGGAGACTGAAACCTGCCCGCGAGGACCCGGTTCGCCGCCCCGCCCCTCCTCTCAGGGACAGCAGCCGGATGACAGCGCCCGGCTGCAAACGTTACCGGGGGTCCACCGACTGACCACCTGCCGACACTGCAACCTGTTGTCCAGGCTGGAGCGGGCTGGCACGGGACTTCCATAGCGCACCCCCTCGGACAGCAACGGGACGGGGGAGGCGTGGGATGGGTGCAGGGACGACAGTGAAGGTCATGTGCGACCGGAAGGGCTGGCGGGTGGACGTCACGCCTTCGGAGGGGGACCTGCGGCGCTACCGCTACGCAAGCGAGGCCCAGGCGCGCTACTTCGCGGCGGTGTTCGCGCTGGGGCCGAGCGTGCTGCCTCCCAAGGACCATGCGCGAAGGCGGCAGGGGGCCCGCTTGCCTCTACCCATGCGGCCGGGTTTCGGAGAGGCTGCGATGCATGAGTGATGCTTCCAAGCCCAAGCCCTTCATCCTCCCCAACCGGCAGCACGTCACCAAGGAGCCGGACCCCGGGGGCCGCTGGTCCGCGCAGTTCCCGGAAATGATTGGCTACTCCAGCCAGGGCGGCGGCAAGGTGCCGGCCGACTTCGGATGGAACACCAACCCCAAGCAGTGGCAGGAGGAGCTCACGCCGCAGACGCTGGCGGAGCGCTTCGAGGAGCTGCGCATCCTGCCGCCGAAGAAGGACGCCCCGGCGCTGCCCGCGTCCGGTGGCCCTCCGGCGCTGCCTTCGACGCCGAAGCCGTGATCAACTGAACGGCAGGCTGGCCAGCCGCTCGCGGAAGCGGGCGAGCAGGTCCCTGGCGCCGGCCTCGTTGAGTCCCGCGGACGCTTCCTGACGCCCCTTGCGCAGGAAGACGTCGAAGGGCGCCGAGCGGCCGGAGAGCGCGCCCGCGGCCGTCACCGCCTCCTCCAGGACGCGCGCCGCGCCCGGTGAGCCCAGCTCCAGGTGCATGTCCACCTGCTCCAGCCGGACGCCGCTCGCCGCCCACACCGCGCGGTCATGCACGGTGAGCCAGGTGCGCGTCATCTCCTCCATCGCCTCCTCCAGGAGCGCGAGGAAGGGCTCCACCAGCCCTGGCAGCACGTCCGGCCCCAGCTCGGGCTTCGCGCCCGCTTCGCGCAGCCGGCCCCGCGCCGCGACGATCTCGCGCTTGGTGGGCGTGCGCAGCGCGAGCGACGGCGACAGCGACACGAAGGCCGCGAGGCTCTCCTCCGCCTGCCGCGCCAGCGCGGGCCGCTGGGCATCCGTCGCCTTCGCCGCGCGCTCCATCCGTCCCTGCAGCGACCGGCGCAGGTCCGCCGCCGCGCCCCGCAGGGCCACGCGCGCGCCCACCTGGTGGGCGTAGCCGGGCACCACGTCCTCGCGCCGCACGTCGGCGAAGGCCGCGGCGGTGAGGTAGACGAGGTCGCCCACGCGGTTGCGGAAGTCCGCGCGCGACGCGGCCAGCTCCGACATCAGCGTCCAGCGGTCGCTCACCACCTCCGGCCGCCGCATCTGCACGCCCAGCTCCTGCACGCGCCTGGCGAGCCGTTCAGCGCTGGCGTGCAGCACGGCCTCCGCTTCCTGCGCGCGGCGCTCGTCGGAGCTGGAGG
>NZ_RAWD01000407.1:0-7088 GCF_003612065.1 Corallococcus sp. CA047B | reverse complement strand
GGGGTGTTGCACCGGGACCTCAAGCCCGCGAACGCGCTGCTGACGGAGGACGGGCAGGTGAAGCTGCTCGACTTCGGGGTGGCGAAGCTGCTCGACGTGGCGGTGGTGCCCGTCGGGCCTGTTGTGCTTCCGGACTTCCAGGCGGGTGGGGCAGGGGGCCTGCTGGCGGAGGGCGCGGCCACGGTGGACCTGCCTGCGGGCACCGAGGACCGCGCGGGTTCGCTGCGGATCGCGACGGCGGGACGTTCAGGCGTTGCTGAAGCAGGAACCCTCCGACGCCTCGCGTCCGCGAACCACGCCACGCTCGATTCAGCGCAGGACCTGCGGCGGAGTGCGACGGCGGACCTTCCGCGCAATGCCGACGCGAGTGCATCCCAGCGCACCGCGACCGCGGCCCCGCTCGCGCCGCAGGAGCTTCCGCGCGGCCCCTCGGACCTGCTCTCCACGGGACGCATCGGGACCCCGCTCTACATGGCCCCCGAGGTCTGGCGCGGCGAACCGGCCACGGCCCGCAGCGATCTCTTCTCGCTGGGCGTGCTCCTCCACGAACTGTGCGGAGGCTCTACGCCGGGGCCGCTCGCGGACGCCCCCTTCGAACCCCGGATCTTCGCGTCCCTGGACACGGTGGTGCCCGGGATCGACCCCACCTTCGCGTCGGTCGTCACCCGCTGCCTCGCGCATGACCCCGCCGAGCGCTTCGACTCCGCCGAAGCCCTGCGTGATGCACTGGAGTCCATCGCCTCGCGCCTCTCGACGCTCCGAGGTGACACCTCCCTCACGGCTCCCGCGAGGCCCCGGCCCAGGTGGGTGCGGGTCGGCCGGGTGGTCGCGCTCCCGCTCCTGGCGGCGTCCATCCTCGTCGGAAGCAACTGGTACGGCGAGCACTCCCGTCGCCGCGACGCGGAGCGGGCACTGGCCTCCGTCACCGCCATGCTCGATGTGAACCAGGTCCTGGGAGCGCAGATTGAATCGCTCCGCGCGGAGGCGTTCACCGCGTTCGACTCGGACCGCGTGCCCTTCGCCGAGGACGCCTGGGCCAAGGCCCTGAGCCTGGGCGCGAAGCAGGCCCGAAGCTATGAGGAGGCCACCGCCATCCTCGATGCCTCCCGGACGCGCGTGGGCGCGGGCTGGAGTAATCCGTTGGATCAGCGGCTCGCCGACGTGCTCCTCCAGCGCATCCTCATCGCGGAGCGCGACCGTAAACCCGAGGTCCGCGCGGCCCTGATCCAACGCCTGGACGAAGTGGATCCCAGCGGCGTCACGAGCAACAAGCTGAGAGCCCCCGTCCGCATGGACCTGGACAGCGATCCCCCGGGCGCCGTCGTCCAGGTCGAAAGCCTGGAGCCCATCGCGGGCGAGCCCTCCGAACCCTGGACCTTCGGCACCACGCCCATCACCTCGGGCATCACCCTGTCACCCGGCTCCTACCTCCTGACGTTCACGCGACCGGACCGGCCGCCCGTGCGCTACCCCGTACTGCTCGGGAGAGGCGGCGTCTTCCAGGCCCGGGTCGTCCTCCCCGAACACGTCCCCGACGGCTACGTCTACGTGCCCCCGGGCCGCTTCCTCTACGGCAGCGGCGACGACGAAAGCATCCGCCGCACCGTCGTGCGCACGCGCCCGCTGCACCCCCTCACCACGGGCGCCTTCCTCATCGCGCGCCACGAAGTCACGTACGCGGACTGGCTCACCTGGCTGCGCGCACTGCCCGCGTCGGAGCGCGCCGCGCGCAGGCCCCGGGGCACGAACTACTTCGGCACCATCGAGTTGCTGCCCGACCCCGACGCCACCTGGACCTTCCACCTGGAGCACGAAGGCGTCGCCTACCACGCGAAGGAAGGGGAGCCGCTGCGCTACCAGGACCGGGAACTGCGCGCCGAACAGGACTGGCGCCGCTTCCCCGTGTCCGGCATCTCCTGGGAGGACGCCCGCGCCTACGCGTCCTGGCTGGACACCACCGGCCGGCTTCCCCGCGCGCGCCTGTGCACCGAACGGGAGTGGGAACGCGCCGCCCGGGGCGCAGACGGGCGCGACTATCCGCACGGTCCGACGCTCGCACCGGACGACGCCAACTTCGACGCCACCTACGGCCGCAAACCCCGCGCCTTCGGGCCGGACGCGGTGGGCTCGCATCCCGCGTCGGACAGTCCCTTCGGCGTGGCGGATCAGTCCGGCAACGTGTGGGAGTGGCTGGTGACGGACACCGGCGGCACGCCCGCGTACGGCGGCGGGTCGTTCTACCAGGACGCGCTCACCGCCCGGGTCCTCAACCACGGCGACGGAGAGCCGCGCACACGCTTCCCCTTCATCGGGATGCGCGTGTGCGCGTCCGTGCCGTGATTCAGAGGTCGCGCCCCGGGAGCTGTCCCACGGCGGGCAGGAAGCCCAGGTCCTTCACGAAGACGAACGCGGCGGAGGGGGACTGGGTGGACGTGGCGTAGAAGCCCAGCGTCGGATGCTTCCACAGCTTCAGGGGCCGGCGCTGTCCCGCGCTCTCGGTGTCCACGGCGCTGTACACATAGCCCTCGATGCCCTGGTCGGAGCTGACGGCATTGAGGAAGAAGCCGGTGGCGGGAGCGCAGGTGTTCGAGTCCGTGAGCAGCCTGCGCCCCACGTGGTCCACGCACCGGTACAGCGGCTTGATGAAGGAGCCCATGCGCTTCTTGATGGCCGAAGGCAGCTTCGCGGAGAGGATGGGACCTTCCGCGCGCAGGGGGACGAGCGACGGCGTATCCGCCAGCCCGTCACCGTTGAGGTCCGCCCGGAACGTGGACACGTCCTCGATGCCCGGGTGCTCCTGGAGATCCGCCACCACCGACGTGGTCGTCACGAACTCCGTGTCCGTCTTCTTGAACATCACCAACGCACGGTCGATGAAGAGCGAATAGGACACGAGCAGCGTGTCGTCCGCGTAGTTCGTCAGCTTCAGCTCCTCGCACGGCCGGATGGAAGGTCCGGTGGCGATGACGGGAGGGGTGCCGGCTTCGAGCGCGCGGTTGAGGCACGTGGCCTCCAGCGACAGCGTGTCCCAGCGCTTCTTGCCCAGGCACAGCGGGCGGACCGTGCCGCAGGAGTCCCGCTTCCACACGGCCTCGAGCGCGTACTGACCAGGGTCCACGGTCGCCGCGGGGTAGCCGTCGGGGTTCTGCGCCAGGACACTCTGCGGCCCCATGAAATACAGCGGCGTGCCGTCCAGCGTATTGCTCTTCCCCTCGCCGCAATAGTCCGCCCTCGCCATGCGCGTGCAGAGCTGGTGGTAGGCGAGCGCGACGTCATTCACGGAGGAGGCCCCGCTCCAGGGCGCATAGCCCCAGTCGATGCACTTGGCGATGACGCCGCCCCCCACGAAGAATGGATTGCTGGCCGTGCCCTGGTTCGAGGGCGCGCACGCGAAGGTGAAGTAGTCCGTGTTCTTCAGCAGCTCACCGCCCACCGACCACGGATGGGGCACCGCGAGCGCGAACCCGCTGCCCGTCGGGCACAGCGGCACGGTCGTCTTGTCGTCCGTGGTGGCGCTCACCCGGAACTCCCAGCGCGCCGCGCCGGAGTTGAGGTTCTCGTTCGTACACGCGACCGGGGATGACGTGATCCCCACGTGACAGCGGGCCTCCTGGATGACGAGCTTCACCGAGCGGCCCTCGAACGGTGCCCGGAAGGACGTCCCCACCAGCGTCGACCCATCCAGCAGCGCCCCTGGAAAAGGCGGGCTCCCTCCGGTGCACGAGACCTGCCACACGACGATCCGCCCGCCCATCATCCCGGACTTCACCGTCGCGCACGTCACGCCCGAGGGGAGCGGCGGCCCTTCCACGGAGGCATGCGGGATGTTGATGGACTCGAAGCGCTCCGAGCCATGCAACTGCGTCCCCTGCGCGCTGTTCGTCGGAGGAGGCTCCGCGACCGCGACCGCGCCTCCCAGCAACACCGCGCCCAGCAGTCCCTGCCTCCAGGCCTTCATGATGGCTGACACGTGTTCGTCTCCCGCCTGCGATGGATTGAGTGGGGCGCTGGAACGCGCCCCCGCATGAACCTGTACGCCGAGGACCTGTGCAATTCGAAGGCCCGCATCCGTCGCCACGGGTGGCTGTGCAAACCTTGCCGGGAGTGCAAGCCCCGCACGCCCTGGCCCTGGCCCCCTGTGCAAACCTTGCACGGGCACCTCGTGCTTCCTTGCTCCCGCCGCATCCCCCACAATGCCGCCGCTGCCGCACGACACGACTCACACGAAGAGGGAGGGGCCATGTCCCCAGGCACCCGCATCCTGGCCGCGCTCGCGTTGTTCTCGCTGTCCGGCACCGCCGTGGCGCAGACGCAACCCGCGCCGAAGCCGCCGTCCGAGCAGAGCCCGGAGCAGCGCGCCGCGTACCTGCGCTCGCACTACACGAAGTACGAAGTGCGCATCCCCATGCGCGACGGCGTGAAGCTCTTCACGTCCTTCTACGTCCCCAACGACGCGAGCCCCACGAAGCGCTACCCCGTGCTGCTCCAGCGCACGCCGTACTCGGCGGCCCCGTACGGCGTGGACCGCTACCCGAACAGCCTGGCGACCGCGGCCTTCGAACAGGACGGCTTCATCTTCGCCGTCCAGGACGTGCGCGGCCGCTACCTGTCCGAAGGGGAGTTCGTGGACGTGCGCCCCCACCGCGACACCAAGCGCGGCAAGGAGGTGGATGAGAGCAGCGACACGTACGACACCATCGACTGGCTGGTGAAGCACGCGCCGAACAACAACGGCCGCGTGGGCCTGTGGGGCATCTCCTATCCGGGCTTCTACGCGGCCGCGGGCGCCATCGACTCGCACCCCGCGCTCAAGGCCGTGTCGCCGCAGGCACCCATCGCGGACTGGTTCTGGGACGACATGCACCGGCATGGCGCCCTCAATCTCCAGCTCACGTTCACGTTCTTCTCCGCCTTCGGCAAGCCGCGCCCCACGCTCACCGACGTGGAGGGCTGGCATCCCCTGGAGATGGGCACCCCGGACGCGTACCAGTTCTTCCTGGACCTGGGCCCGGTGGGCAACGCGGACGCGAAGTACCTCCACGGAGACATCGGCTTCTGGAAGGACCTGCTCGCGCACCCCAACTACGACGCCTTCTGGCAGGCGCGGAACCTGTTGCCCCATCTGAAGAACATCAAGGCCGCGATGCTGGTCGTGGGCGGCTGGTACGACGCGGAGGATCTCTACGGCCCGCTGCGCACGTACGCCGCCATCGAGAAGCAGAACCCCGGCATCACCAACACGCTGGTGATGGGCCCCTGGCCCCACGGCGGCTGGATGCGCACGGACGGCTCCGGGCTGGGCGACGCGGACTTCGGCTTCCCCACGAGCGTCACGTACCAGGACCTGGCGCTGGCCTTCTTCAAGCACCACCTGAAGGGGGGACCGGCCCCCACCGTCCCGGAGGCCCTCGTGTTCGAGGGCGGCGCCAACCGCTGGCGCCACCTGGATGCGTGGCCCCCGAAGAACGCGAAGCCGACGCGGCTGTTCTTCCAGCCCCAGGGCGGGCTGACGTTCCAGGCGCCCACGGTCAAGGAGGCGTCGTTCGACGAATACGTGAGCGACCCGGCGAAGCCCGTGCCGTACACGCAGGAGCACTCCGCCAACATGACCCGGGGCTTCATGGCGGAGGATCAGCGCTTCGCCTCGCGGCGTCCGGACGTGGTCGTGTACCAGACGCCGCCCTTGGAGGAGGACCTCACGCTGGCGGGCCCGCTGGAGGCGGAGCTGTGGGTGTCCACCACCGGCAGCGACGCGGACTGGGTGGTGAAGCTGGTGGACGTGAACCCGGGCAAGTTGCGCGGCTGGACGAAGGAGGCGGAACGGGCCGGCGAGCGCGACCGGGGCGGCCAGCAGACGCTGGTGCGCGCGGAGCCGTTCCGGGGCCGCTTCCGCGACAGCTACGTGCAGCCGAAGCCCTTCACCCCGAACGAGGTGACCAAGGTGCGCTTCGTCATCAACGACGTGTTCCACACCTTCCAGCGCGGCCACCGGCTGATGGTGCAGGTGCAGTCGAGCTGGTTCCCGTTCATCGACCGCAACCCGCAGACCTTCGTGCCCAGCATCTACGCGGCGAAGGAGAGCGACTTCGTGCGCGCCATGCACCGGATCCATCACTCGGCGGCGCATCCCAGCGCACTGAAGGTGTCCGTGCTGCCCGCGCTGGACGACTAAGTCACCAGCCGGACACGCGGGGTCTGCTACGCTGATGCACCGCCGGGCGCGAGCGCTTCACGCCTTTCGCCTTCGACCCATGACGGGAGGGACATGACCGGTCACGACCGGACCGACGCCGGGCTGGTGCTGCTCGACGGAAGCATGGGGGAGGGAGGGGGCCACGTCCTCCGCTCGGCGCTGTGCCTGTCGCTCATCACCGGACGGCCCTTCCAGCTCACCCGGCTGCGCGAGCACCGGGATCCGCCGGGACTGCGCCCCCAGCACCTGGCCTACGTGCGCGGCGCGGAGGCCCTGAGCGCCAGCACCAGCGAGGGCGCCGTCGTGGGCGCGTCCGAGCTGCGCTTCACCCCGGGCCCGGTGCGCGCCGGGGACTACCTGCTGGAGGTGGGCACCGCGGGCAGTACGCCGCTGCTCTTCCAGTGCCTCGTGTACCCGCTGGCGCTGGCGGGTGGAGGACGGCTCACGCTGCGGGGCGCCACGCACCTGCGCAACAGCCCCAGCTTCCATGCGCTCACGGGCGCGTGGCTGCCGGTGGCGCGCGCCTACGGGTTTCCCGTGCAGTTGTCGCTGGCGCACGCGGGCTTCTATCCGGAGGGCGCGGGCGAGTTCACCGCGGAGGTGGGCGCCCCGGGAGAACCGCCGCTGCGGGTGGACCTGCCCGCGCGGGGCGTGCTGCGCGAGGTGCGGGTGATGTCCTTCGTGGGCGGGCTGCCCTTCGCCGTGGCGGAGCGTCAGTCGCGCGCCGCGGTGGCCGCGCTGCGCGAGCGGGGCATCCTGGCGGAGGCGGAGAACCGGCCGCTGCCGGTGACGCGCTCGCAGGGCACGGTGACGTTCGTGCTGGCGCAGTTCGAGCACACCGTCGCGGCCTTCACATCCCCTTTCTCTTATACACATCTCCGAGCCCACGAGACGC
>NZ_RAWD01000406.1:0-7094 GCF_003612065.1 Corallococcus sp. CA047B | reverse complement strand
GGCCTGGGCGGCCTCGCGCGCGAGGATGGGAAGGGGAGGAGTCATCGCGGTGTGCTCACGGCGCAGGGGATAGCAGTCTCCGGGGCCGCGCGGGTGGAGGAAGGCGAGGGGCGCAACACCTTCCGACAATGGCGACGCGGAAGGCGTGGCGCACCGTCCCGTCGGACCCAGGACGCGCGTCCGGCCGTGCTTCCACGCGCCGTTGCTGGGGGAGGCTTTGTCCAGGCGACTGGCTCTCCCGCGCTTTGTGTGGATTCACCGCAAGGAGGTCTTGGGGAATGAGGAGCGGGACATCCAAAGCGCGGAGGAGCCAGGCGAACGGGGGAGCTGCCTCCCGGAAGGTGCGACGCAGGGCCATCGAGCGTGAGCCGGGCCCATCACCGGGGCTCACTGGAGGCACGACGTGAGCCCATGCGGTTCATCCCCCGAGGCTTGACGGTGTCGCGGCGGGGGGGCGAGAAGCAGCCATGCTGAAGACCGCCCTGGGACGTTTTCGTGCCGTTGCCTTCTGGGAGGGGTTGTCCTTCCTGGTGCTGCTGCTCATCGCCATGCCGTTGAAGTACGTGCTGCACCTGCCCCAGGGCGTGCGCGTGGTGGGCATGGCGCACGGCGTGCTCTTCATGGCGTACCTGTACACGCTGCTGATGGCCGCCATCGAATACCGCTGGGGCTTGAAGCGCATCGTCGTGGCCTTCGCGGCCTCGCTGGTGCCCGGCGGGACGTTCTGGTTGGACGCGCAGCTGCGCGGTGAGGCGCGAACGCTGGAGACGGTGAAGGCGCCCTGAACCGGAAGGTTGGCGCGGCCCCCTGGCTACACGCGCGTTCCCGAAGCCGTCCTGGCGTGCGGCTTGCTCCAGCGCCCACGCGGGGGCGATTGACCGAAGGGCCTACCCGACGCAGGCTTGAGGTCATGGGACGTCATACCGACAAGGTTGGGGACGCCTACCCTCGGGCGCCCTCGCAGGAAGAGTGGGAGCGGATGGGGTCGGAGGAGAGGGCGCAGGTGGTGGAAGCACTGCCCGCGGAGGTGACGTACGACGAAATGGCGATGCCGGAAGGAGACTCCCACCAGGAGCCCAAGTTCATCGCGAAGGCCGCGCTCAGGGGCTACTTCAAACGACGCGGGCGCAAGGTGTACGTGGGCTCGGAGTTGCCCGTGTACTACCCGGCGGAGCGGCGCTTCGCGCCAGACCTGTTGGTCGTGCTGGATGTGGAGACCCACCGTCGCGGCAAATGGATGGTCAGCCACGAAGGACGCGGACTCGACTGGGTGATGGAGGTCCACGTCGGGGGCGACCGGAAGAAGGACGCCGAGTTCAACGTGAGTCGCTACGCCCGGCTGGGCATCCCCGAGTACTTCATCTTCGACGGAGGCCGGCTCACGCTGGAGGGCTACCGGCTGGCGACACCCGAGGCGCGCGTCTACACGCGCATGGAGTCCCATCACGGGCGCTTCGTCTCGGAGGTGCTGGGGCTCGAACTCCAGGTGGAAGGTGAAAACGTGCGCTTCTGGGCCGGCAACGCGCCGTTGCTGGATTCCGAGGAGTTCATCGATCGGCTGGAAGACCACTCGGTGGGGCTGCAACGCCGGGCGGAGCAGGAGGCCCGACGCGCGGAGGACGCCGAGCGGCGTCTCACGGAAGAGACACAGCGTCGCGATGAGGAGACCCGGAGCCGCGAAGAGCTGGAGCGCCGGCTCGCGGCGGAAGAGCTGCGCCGCAACCTGGAAGCACAGAGCCGCGACGAACTGGAGCGCCAGTTCAAGGAACTGCAGGCGGAGATGGCCCGGCTGAAGAAGTCCCAGCACTGAGCCGTCCCCTCAGGCGAGGGTGAACGCCCTCGCCAACGTCAACACCTCCACCCGCGTGGCCCCTCCGTCCCACAGGGCGACGGCGGCGGCCCGCGCGGTGGACCCGGTGGTGAACACGTCGTCCAGCAGCAGCACCTCCCGCCCCTTCACCGCCCGCGACGCCACGAAGGCTCCCGCCACGTTGCCCGTGCGCTCCGCCTCGCTCAGCCCCACCTGCCGCTTCGTCTCGCGCGTGCGCTCCAGCCACCCCACCGGCGCCACCCGCCCCGTGGCCTTCGCCATCGTCCTCGCGAGCAGTTGAGCCTGGTCGTACTGCCGCGCGCGGAATCTGCGGACATGCAGCGGCAGCGCCACCACGCACTCCGGCGCTGACCGGAGGAACCGCCGCGCCTCGTCCGCGAGCAACACTCCCAACGGCGCCGCGAGGTCCGGCTGGTCCTCGTACTTGAAGCGATGGATGGCGCGCGCCACCGGCCCTTCGTGCGCGAAGGGCGCCCAGGCCCGGCTGAACGGCGGAGGCACCCTCCGGCACCGGGGGCAGGTGTTCCCTGGGAACGTGCCGGGCTCCGCGCACGTCCGGCAACACACCGGCGGCAGTCGCTCCAGCGCGGTGTCACATGGCTCGCAGAACACCGCGCCCACGCCCGGCAGCACCTTCGCGCAGGCCAGACACATGGGTGGATACAGCAGGTCCAACAAGGCCTTCCACATCACCGGGACTCCAGGGGGCAGCTCATGCCGTGCCCTCGTGCCAGCCCCGTGCCGCACCCCGCTTCACTCCGCCGAGCGGCCTCGCGTCTTGTACGTGAGCACCGGCGCCAGCGTCGCCACCACCCGCACCAGCCCCGCCTCCACCAGGTCCGTCACCACGCGGTCGATGGCCTTGTACGCGGGCGGTGCTTCCTCGAAGAGCAGGTCGCGGTCCTCGCAGACGACGTGGCTCTTGAACACCGTGCGCGTCAGGGACTCCGCGGTGAAGCGCTCCTTGAGGCGCTCTCGCGCCGCCGTGCGCGTCCACTTGCGGCCCGCGCCGTGCGCCAGGCTGTGGGCGCTGTGTTCGCCCGTGCCCACCGGCAACACCAGATAGCTCAGCGCGCCGCGACTGCCGGGAATCACCACCGGCCCTTCATCCCAGGGCGCCGCGCCCTTGCGGTGCAGCCACCCCACGCGCCCGTCCGAGTGCCGCACGGTGACGCTGTTGTGGCACACGTCCAGCACCCGCCGCCCCGTCGCCCCGATGCCCTCCAACGTCCGATGCGCCACCAGCGCGCGGTTCGCCCGGGCCCACGTCACCGCGCCGTCGTGCCGCTCCAGATAGGCGCGCGCCTCGGTCGTCCCCGCCGTCAGCCCGCCCGCCGCGTGCCGGTCCACGTGCGTCCGGAGGATGGCCTCCCCCAGTCCTCGCGAACCCGAGTGCACGAGCAGCAGCAACCGCTCCGCCCGCAACCCCAGCGCCTCGAGGACGCGCGCGTCGTGCACCGTCTCCACCCGCTGCACCTCCGCGAAGTGGTTGCCGCCGCCCACCGTGCCCAGCGCCGCCTCGAAGCCCGTGGCCTTCCCACCCTGCTCCGAAAGAAAGGCCTCCGCGTCACCCTCCCACGCACCTTCCAGGTCCAGCTTCGCCGCCCACCGCTCCGCCTTCGCCTTGCGCACCGGCAGGTCCACGTCCCACAGGCCCATGCCACAGCCGATGTCGCTGCCCACGAGGTAGGGATAGAGGAAGCCCTCGGACTCGAAGGCCGCTCCCACCGGGGCGCCCTTGCCGGGGTGCAGGTCCGGCAGCCCCACCGCGAGGCGCATGCCGGGCAGTCGCGCCACGGCTTCCAGTTGGCGCACCGCCTCGCCCTCCACCCAGGACTGGGGCGAAGCGATGATGCGCACCGTGGCGGCCGGCGCGACGGCCGTGGAGGTTTCAGAAGGTGACGTGGACATGGCCGCTCGGACGCGGGCCCCGCGCGCGCCCTGACGCGCGGGCCCTGGTGCCCGGCCGGGCTGCCCGGCTGCCTACTTGTGGTAGGGCTCGCCTTTGATGATGGTGAACGCGCGGTAGATCTGCTCGATGAGCACCACCCGCGCCAGGCGGTGGGGCAGCGTCATCTTCGACAGGGACAACACCTGGTGCGCCGCGGCGCGCACCGAGTCGTCCAGCCCCTCGTCCCCACCGATGACGAAGAGCAGGTCCTTCGCGCCCGTCTGGGCCTTGGCGACGTAGCGGCCCAGCGCCACCGAATCCAGCAGCGTGCCGCGCTCGTCCAGCGCCACCACCCAGTCCTGCGGCTTGCGCTTGGACAGGATGGCGGCGGCCTCCGCGGCCTTGGCCTCACCGGGCTTGAGCTTCTTGCCCGACGCCTCGGTCAGTTCAATCAGCTCGAAGCGCGTGTAGTGCTCGAGCCGCCGCGCGTACTCCTGCACGGCGGGCTCGAACAGCCCGGAGCGGTCCTTGCCAATGGACAGCAGGCGGACCTTCACATCAGGCCAGCTTCTCCCGGGGCGCGTCCGCCCACAGCCCGTCCAGGTCGTAGAAGGCGCGCACCTCGCCGTTGAACAGGTGGGCCACGACGTCGTCGTAGTCCAGCAGCACCCACTGGCCCGTCTCCATGCCTTCGGTGCTGATGGGGCGCAGGGGCTGCGAACCCGTCTTGAGCTGCACCTGGACGTTCTCCGCCATGGCGCTCACCTGACGGTCGCTCTCGCCGGAGGCGATGACGATGTAGTCCGCGTAGGACGTCATCCCGCGCATGTCGAGGATGACGACGTCGGAGGCCTTCTTGTCGAGCAGCAGGTCGCCGATGCGGCGCGCCAGCTCGCGCGCCTTCGGGTTCTCAGCAATCTTGGGCGGAGCCGGCGGCGCCGGAGCGCGCGGCGCCTTCTTGCGAGCGGCGGCGGTCGTCTTGCGCGGCGGCGGACGGAGGCTGGACTTCGCCGACTTCTTCGCCGCCGTCTTCTTCCGGGCCGGAGCGCGGGTGCCGCTCTTCGCCTTCGCCTTCGTCTTCG
Source organism: Corallococcus sp. CA047B (assembly GCF_003612065.1). NCBI lineage: Bacteria > Pseudomonadati > Myxococcota > Myxococcia > Myxococcales > Myxococcaceae > Corallococcus > Corallococcus sp. CA047B. Next base: position 2,290 of record NZ_RAWD01000406.1, on the reverse strand, counting down.
TCGTCTTGGATGCGGGGGTCTTCTTCTTCGTGGCCATGTGCCAACTACCCTAGCGCACCCTTGGCAACCTTCCAGCGCTCCTCTAATGGGTTCCGTCCATGAGCGACGCCCGCCTGGAACAATTCAAGAAGATGGTGGCCCAGTTCCCCGACGCCCCCATGGCCTGGTTCTCCCTGGGGAAGCTTCACCTGGAGCGAAAGGAATACACCGACGCCATCCAGAGCCTGGAGTCCGCCGTCCGTCTGGACCCGAACTATGCGGCCGCCCTGGTTTCGCTGGGGGACGCCTATGTGGCCGCCGGACAGACGGACAAGGCCCGCCAGGTGCTGACCACCGGCCGGGACCACGCCCTGGCCCAGGGACACCCGGGCCTGGCCGAGGAGATCGACGAGCGCATCGCGGACCTGGACTGAGCCGGCCCCGGGCTGAAGCGTCTACTCCTGGTCACGCCAGGTGAAGCCCAGGCCGAACACCTGACGGGTGTAGCTCAGGGCGTTGCGCGGCAGGCGCGTGCTCCAGATGCCCCAGGACAGCTCCACGTCCACCCGGGGGGAGACGGGGCGGGCCAGCTTCAGGGACAGGGAGTTCTGCCCCTCGTCCTCCTCCACCAGGATGATCTCCGGCGATAGGAAGATGCCGTCCGGGTAGCGCGACAGGCCCAGGCTGCCCTGCGCGAGCAGCGTCACGTTCCAGGGCAGCCGCACCCCGGCGCTCCCGGTGAGCCGGTGGCGCAGGGCTGTCTCCCCGAAGCTGTTGGAGCTGACCTCCTGGAAGGCATACGTGAGCGAAAGCTTCACCGGCCCCCGGTACGTGTAGCCCGCTCCCGCCACCAGGGCCCCGTCCTGGCGCCGGTCCGGGGCCTGGACGTAGCCGGGGAAGGGCCGGGCCAGGGGGCCGTAGCGGCGCGAACCCCATTCGCCAAACACACTCAGGGAGTGGCGCCGGTCCAACCGGTAGCGCCCCAGCACCCCCACCTCCATTCCGCCGAAGTCGGCGGTGTGGTCCGGGCGGTACACGAAGCGGCGGGCCCCCAGGCGCACGCGCAGCGCGAGCCGCACGTCCGGGGCGTACTCGGCGAACAGGCTGGTGCCCAGGTCCGAGTACGCGCGGCTGCCGCCCCGCCGGTCCTTGGCGTGGCCTTCGGCGCCCACGCCCCACTCGGTGCCCAGCGCCAGCGAGCCCTCCAGCGCGCCCGCCTGCACCAGGGTGTCCTCGTTGGCGTAGTCCAGGTACTTGCGCGCGCCCAGCTCGTAACGGCCCACCACCTGTGAGCGCTCGCCGGTGCCCCGGCCCTCCGCGGTGCCCAGCACGCTCAGCGCCAGGTCCGTGGTGGGGCCCGCCGTGACGCCGTCGGAGAAGTCGCGCGGGGCGTTGCTGTCCGCGAGCATCCGGCCGGTGCCCTTGAGCGAGCCCTGCCACTCGGCCGCGCGCGCACCCCCGCCCCACAGGGTGGCGAGGACGAGCAGGAGCGGGCGGAGGCGGCGGTCCAAGACGCGCGCACCATACTCCGGGCCGCCTGCACGCCCCATCCTCACGAAGCCCCCGGTCCCCACGTCCTCCGGGGGACAACCGGTGGCGCCAGCGGTCGGTGACGCCGCACCCGGACGCCCGGTACATTGGGGCCATGTCTCAAGTGTCCTTGTTCGCGGTGGTGGCCGGCCTGGGGCTCGCCGCCTGTTCTCCGTCGTCCTTCACCACGCAGGTGCAGGGCGAGGCGACGGTGCCGGCGAACACCATCGGCGCGCCCACCCTCCTCAATGCCTTTCCCGCCATCAGCAGCTTCGCGGCGCTGGACTTCAACGAGAACCAGGACTTCAAGAACCGCGACGTCACCAAGGACGAGGTGACGCGCGTGGAGGTGAAGTCGCTGTCGCTCAAGGTGCTCAGCCCCAATGATCAGGGCTTCGACTTCCTGGACTCGCTGGAGGCCGTGGCCCGCGCGGGAGACCGGGAGTCGCGCTTCGCGGGACGGGACGGCATCGCCGGGCTGGGGCTGAACCCGCCCAACCCCACGCTGACCCTGAAGGCGGACGGCAGCGTGGACCTGCGGCCCTACGTGGCCGCGCCCACCATGGCCATCATCCTGCGCGGCTCCGGACGCCTGCCGGAGCGCGAGGTGCGCCTGCAGGCCACGGTGGTGCTGGAGGTGGAAGGGGGCCTGCTCTAGCAGGCTGTTGAGAAACCCCTCCGAGGGATCGACACCCCGCACTGAGGCGTGGTGTCCTCCGCGCCTCGGAGGGAGTGATGCGAGGACGGCCCAAGCAGCAGACGACGCTGTTCAGCCTGAGGA
>NZ_RAWD01000405.1:0-7134 GCF_003612065.1 Corallococcus sp. CA047B | reverse complement strand
GGGTGGCGGTGGTGGGAATGGCGGAGGCGGCCGGGGCTACGGCTACGGCAACCCGCCGGACGACGGTGAGATCCCGCCCCCCAACGACGATGACAACATCCCCTTCTGAGGGGCGCGCCGAAATCCGATTTCGAGCGCTTTCCGTATGAGCCCGGGGACCTGACGCGACCTGCTGAATGGGGGGGAGGCGTGACGGGTCCGCCGGAAAAGTCCGCCGCCCTTCTTCCTGGGGCGCGCGGACACTTGCGGAATCGCAGTGCGTTGTCATTTTGAAGCACCGGCAGACCCCGTTTGTGTTATGGCGTGCCACGCAGCGTGAAGCGCACACCGCGTGTGGTTCATTCCATGTCGGCCGCTTCAATATTGAAGCATTGCTGATTCCCCTGTTGTTTCAATGACTTGAGCGCCGCCTGTCCGGCGGTGCACTTCATTGCTGACGCGACCATCACCAGGATTGTCCGTCTTTCCAGGGGGTTAGGAAGTGGCCTGGAACGTGCTCTGAAAGTCCGTCTTGCCAGGGAATTCATCCCGTCCGGCAGGGCAGTGATGTCAGGGGCCACGAAATGACCGATCGGGTTTGTGTGGTGGGAGCGGGGGCTTTTGTTCCGGCGCGGACCATCAGCAACGAGCGGATTGCTCGGGCCATCCCCGGCTGGTCCGCGGCGCGCATCGAAGAGAAGATCGGCATTCGCGAGCGTCGGTTCCTGTGGGACTTCGACGACGAGACGGGCCGCGCGATTCCGCCGCCGGACGACGTGGCGGGGCGCTTCTACCCGGCGACGAACACGGACATGTGCGAGTTGTCGCTGCGCCAGGCGCTGTCGCGCGGGGGCGTGGAGGCGAAGGAGCTGGACGCGCTCTTCGTGGTGACGTGCACGCCGGACGCGCCGCATTTCAACCACGACGCCATGGCCCTGCACGAGCGGCTGGGGCTGCGCGAGGACGCGTTCGCGCTGGTGGTGGACGACGGCTGCGGCGGCACGCCGTACGTGTTGGACCTGGTGCGCAAGATGATGGAGGGCGGCCGCTTCCGCACGGTGGCGGTGGTGGCCTCGGCGTTCACCTCGCCCCTGCTCAACCGGGAGGTCTACACGGATGAGCTGCCGCCCACGCCGGGCCGTCCCAAGGCGCTCAATGCCTACCTGTCCATGTATGTCTTCGGGGATGGCGCGGGCGCGGTGGTGTTGCGCTCGCAGCCGGGGGACGAGGACGGCCCGGGCATCCTGTCCTCCTTCTCCGGCAACGCGTACGCGGAGCTGGTGACCCGACGGGGCGGCGGCATGTTGAAGCTGCCCTACCAGCCGGGGCGGACGCGGCCGTCGGACATGGCCTTCGTGGTGGATGGCTTCAAGGTCGCGCGCAGCTACCCGGAGTACATGCAGAAGTGCCTGGACGCGGTGCTCACGCCCGCACTGCGCGAGCAGGTGAAGCGCTACTACTTCCACCAGCCGAACAAGCGGGTGATGGACTCGTTCGTGACCCGGGCGGGCCTGCCGAAGGAGGCCGTGGCCTGCAACGTGGACCGCATCGGCAACACGTCGGCGGCGGGCATGTTGATCCTCCTGTCCGAGGACCTCGAGCAGGGCAGGGTGACGCTCGGCAGCGGAGAGCTCGTGGTGGTGGCGGCTGTCGGAGCCAACGTTCATTATGGTGCTCAACTCGTGCGGCTCTAGTGCGCACGGGCGTTCATCTCCACCCCCCCGGGAGATTCCCCCCCTCTATGAGTGAGCAGCGCAAGGAAGCACCAGGCCTGGACGCGGCAGTGGCCCAGGACCTGGAGAAGCGTCTGGCCCTGGCGACCCCCGACGACACGGCCCGAGGCATGTTCTTCAACGGAGCGCTGAACGCGGTCCGCATCCTGGGCGGTGACGCGGCGGTGGAGCGGTGTCTGGCGTCGGTGCCGGAGAAGAAGTTCGTGGACTTCTTCAACTACCCGGTGTCGGGGTTCCTGAAGCTGGCCTTCACCGGAGCCCAGTTGATGGGGCCACAGCTCGGCGGCTTCGACGCGATGCTGCGCAAGATGGGCACGCAGGCGACCACGGACTTCCTGTCGTCGGCGGCGGGCAAGACGCTGCTCCTGCTCGCGGGAGACAGCCCGAAGCGGCTGGTGACGAACCTTCCCACGGGCTACCGCGCGGCGGTGAGCTACGGCGAGCGCAGCGTGGACTGGTCGGGCGACCGCACGGGCAGGCTCGTGATGAAGCGTGACTTCATGCCGCCCGCGTACCACGAGGGCGTGCTCCAGGCCGTCATCGAGGCGCTGGGCGCGCGAGGGGTGCAGGTCCACGGCAAGCAGACCGGGCCGGTGGACACCGAATACGCGCTGTCCTGGCAGTAACCGCTGCACGAAGCCCGCGGTCCACACGGGGAGCCGAACATGTCTCAGCAGCAGACCGGGACCGCGGTGCGCCTGCAGTCGGGCAACGAGTGGGTGTATGCCTTCCGCTCGCAGGAGGACGCCGCGTCGTCGCCGGACCCGGCGGTGTGCGCGGCGGCACCCTTCGAGCCCACGGTGAAGCTGGGGGCCAGCCTGTACGTGCCCGTCCATCGCGTGGTGGACGGGCGGTCCGTGGAGGACGGTTACGAAAAGGTGGGGACGGCGACGGCCTGTTTCCGGCTGACGGACCGGACCTTCGCGCCGGGCACGCGGGTGCCCTTCTACGCGCGCTTCCACCTTCCGGTGGGCCACTTCACCGCGTCGGGGGAGTGCACGCTGGTGAGCAACGACCAGCCCCAGGCAGGGGTGGTGCTGGCCGGCGGCGCACTGAAGCTGGTGGAGGTGCCCCCGGGGTTCGTGGGCGGGGTGCTGTCGAACCTGAGCGTGTTCAATCCGCTCAAGCTGCCCGGCTTCGCCACCGGCTCGTACTACACGCTCTACACCTTCCGGAACGAAGGCTCCGCGAGCCCCTGAGCGTCGCGTTGCGTGAGGGCCTGTAGCGTCCGGATGCGACCGGGAACCGGCGCCCCGGGACGAACAGCCATGTCGGGGATGCCTGGGAGAATGCGTCCTTCGGTGGGGCCTTGATGAGGCCAGGGGCCATTCACGGCCATCAGGAGGGGGACGCGCATGGAAGGCAGGTGGAAGCAGCTCTACGAGTCGCTCGGCTACCGTCCGCCCGCGAGCGTGAAGGTCACGCCGTCCGCGAACGAATCCACGACGACGCACGCTCTCCAGACCGAAGCGCCCCTGGCGGCGGACACGGACCTCCCGGTCCTCGGCCCCGAGGAACTGGAGGCCCTGCGCGCGGCCTTCCTGCGCGAACCGGAGGACGTGCTGCGCTGGACGGAGACGGGCCTGGGCGCGCGCGTGACGGTGGGCGCGTTCGTGGAGGTGTTGCGGGAGCTCGAATTGCTGTTCACGGACCCCGGCCAGTTGCAGGAGCGCCTCGACGCGACCGAGCGCCAGGTCCGTCAGGGCACCGGAGGCCTGCCCCCGGACTTCACGTTCCCGTTGAAGACGGAGGAGATCCCCATCGACCCCACCCGCACGCGCTTCGAGCCGCGGTCGGACCTGCGCGGGTGGCTGCTGTTCAGCGGGCCGGTCTGGCTGGAGCAGGGCGCGGCGGCGAGGCAGGCCCCGTTCCGCTGGCACTTCGGCGCGAAGAGCCGCTTTCTCTACCCGCTGCGGGAGCCGGAGCCAGGGCAGCCGGTGGAGGTGGCGCTCTTCGGGGACTTCGGCACGGGCGAATACACCTCCCGGTACATCGCCCGGCAGCTCGTGATGCGAGGGGAGCGCCTGGACTGCGCGGTGCACCTGGGAGGCGTCTTCTACGCGGGCCGACAGGGCGAATTCGACGCGCACGTGGCGGAGCCGCTGGAGCCGCTGCTCGCGACGACGACGCTGCTGACGCTCAACGCGGCGCCGGAGATGCGCTCGGGCGCGGGCGCCTATTTCCGCTACCTGGACGAGCGCCGGGGCGCGGGCCCCCGCCACCCGCAGGAGGGCACCTATTTCTGCCTCGCCGCGGAGCGCTTCCAGCTCATCGGCCTGGACACCGCCTGGTTCGAAGCCGGCCGCCACCGCGAGCCCGCGCTGCTGCAGTGGCTGGAGCAGCGGCTGTCGGAGGGACGAAGGCGGGGCGCCATGAACATCCTGTTGAGCCACGCGGCGCCCTATGGCCCGGACCGCAAGCGCCTCGCGCCGCTGGTGGAAGAGGACTTGCGTGCCCTGGTCGTGGAGCGGGAGTGGGTGGACCTCTGGTGCTGGGGAGGCGCCCAGGGCGGAGGGCTGTACGACCGGGCACCGGGGCTGCCCTTCCTCGGGGCCAGCCTGGGGCACGGAGGCTTCCCCTACGAGCGGAAGGACACGCCGACGCATTCGGTGGCGCCGGTGCGCTTCTTCGAATCCTGGCCGCGCTTCCCCGAATGGACGGGCGTGCGCCAGGACCGGGGCAATCACGGTCACGCGACCCTGTGGCTGCATGCGGACGGTACGGCCACGCTGCGCTACACGGACTGGATGGGACAGGTCCGCTGTGAAGCCACCCTGGCGCGCCAGGGGACGAAGGGGCCGGTGACGCTGAAGCAACTCGACGTAGGAGGGTGACGCCGCCGCGAATCAGGGGCCCTGGATGCCGCGCTCCTGCATGTACTTGCGCAGTCCCGCGGCGCCCTGGGCGCGCACCTTGTTGTGCAGCATCGGCGTCCACCCGAGCACCAGTCCCACGGGCCCCAGGGCCTGCCGGGACCATGTCCAGAAGGGAAAATGGTCGCGGTGGCGGATGATCTTCCCATCGGCGAACTCGAACGTCGCGTCGATGCGGTTGAGGACCTTCCGGCGCGACTGGCTGAAGGTGTAGCGAGCATCCCAGTGGGCCTTGCCGGTGCGGTCATCGGCCTGGATGCCGCTGAAGGAGACGTCCAGGTCCTTGCCGCGCTCCAGCAGCATGCGCCACATGGAGGTGACGCCAGCGTGGCGCAGACCCTGGAACACCTCGTCGGAGAACTCCACGTCCGGGTGGTAGCAGGCGGCCATGCCGTCGGCGTCACGCCGTTGAAAGGCCGAATAGAAGTCGGTGATGAGCTGGGCGTTCGGGTGCATGCCGGCGGTCTATCAGACCGGTCGGGCTCGGCGCTCGGGGGCCCGGTACCGGAAGTCGGCGGGTCGAAGGTGACGGAAGTGCTGAGCAACGGGACGCCGCGTGGCAGGATGCGGGCGCATGGCTCGCGACATCGTCATCTGGCCCCACAAGGTTCTCACCACGTCCACCCAGCCCGTGACCGACTTCGGCCCGGCGCTCGAAAAGCTCCTGGAGGAGATGGCGGAGTCCATGGCGGAAGCCAAGGGCATCGGCATCGCGGCCAACCAGGTCGGAGTGCCCCTCCGGGTGGCCATCGTCGGCAGGGAGGACGGCACCTCGTTTGAAATCGTGAACCCCCAGATTCTGTCGAAGCAGGGGTCCATCAAGCTGGAAGAGGGCTGCCTGTCGGTCCCGGACGTGTGGAAGAAGTGCCCCCGCGTCGAGAAGGTGAAGGTCCGCTACCAGGATAAGACGGCCCAGTGGCACGAACTGGAGGCGGAAGGTCGGCTCGCGCACGTGCTCCAGCATGAAATCGACCACCTGGACGGCCACGTCTTCGTGGACCACCTCTCCAGCGTGGACCGGACGCTCATCCTGGAGCGCATGCGGAAGCTGCAGAAGTCGCTGGCGCGTCAGAAGGACGAAGCGCCGCCCCCGGGGCAGAAGGCAAAGGGCTCGAAGCGCTCCTAGCCGGGCGTATCAGGCGGGGAACCCGGAGGGCGCGCTACGCTCCGGCGAATGGAATCGCGCCCCGTTCCCCGCCAGGTCCAGACCTTCCGGGAGGAGTACCGGGCCCGGGTCATCGGACCGGGCTATCGAGGCTGGGCCCATTTCGCCTTCACCAGTCTCGTCTGCCTCATCGGCATCGCCCTGGCCCTGAGTCGGCTGGAGGCGGTGCGGTTCTGGGAACTGCTGGGCATCCCCGGCGTCTTCGTGCTCGCGAACGGCGTCGAGTTCCTCGGCCACCGCGGACCGATGCACCACAAACGAAGGGGACTGGGCCTCCTCTTCGAGCGTCACACCGCGCAGCACCACCGCTTCTTCACCCACGAGGCGATGGCCTATGAGTCCAGCCGGGACTTCAAGATGGTGCTCTTCCCGCCCGTGCTGCTCCTCTTCTTCCTGGGAGCTGTCGCCGCGCCGCTGGGAGCCCTCTGCTTCCTCCTGATTTCCGCCAACGCGGGCTGGCTCTTCATCGCTTCAGCCCTGGGCTACTACCTCGCGTACGAATGGGTGCACTTCGGCACGCACCTTCCGAACGACCATTGGAGCGCCCGTCTCCCCGGGGTGCGATTCCTGAGGAGGCACCATCAGGTGCACCACGACCCGACCCTCATGGGGCGCCACAACTTCAACATCACCTTCCCCCTCGCGGACCTGCTTATCGGGACCTTATGGAGGGAGGAGCGCGGAAGGCGCCGCCCCGCTGGATGAGGGGCAGGCAGTGCTCCGAGGGAAATGGCGTGGAAGAAGGAACCCCGGCCTCGGGGGTTCTCACCAGGGAACGGCGTGCCCATATCCCCGGCGCGCAGGTAGAACGATTCGGCCCGGATCAATCAGGGTTTGACGTCTCCGAATCGAAGCGTTAGACACTGGACCTCCGCGCAACGGACCGGTGCCCCAGGGCACTCCGGAAAGCTGCACGGTGGGAAGAAAAGGGTCGACGAAGGTTGTTGACCCCGAACGCGGCGAAGAGATAGAAGCCGCGCCCCGCCCGAAGCCGACAGCAGCAAGTCGGTCGCTGGAGCGGAAAGCAGCAGGGATCGACTCGAAAGAAGTTGATCAACGAAGTGGCGGTGGTGGTAGAAGCCGCGCCCCTCACCCGGAAGCCCGCGCACTGGCGCGGAAGGAACTTCTGGGAGAGTGCAGCACCGACAAGAAAATAGGGCAGTCAACGCAGAGTTGACAGCGAGCGCGGCGGTGGTAGAAGCCGCGCCCCACCGAAAGAAAGTCCGGCAGGCAACAGAGCGGACGAAAGCGGTGGGAAAAGCTGACAAGGAAGCGGTTGACACGGAAGGCGGCGAAGAAGTAGAAGCCGCTCCCCTTCGAGAAGAATCGGCGGAAGTCACTGGACGGCGCCGAGGCAACGAAGGAGCCCGCAGGACGCAGAAAG
>NZ_RAWD01000404.1:0-7191 GCF_003612065.1 Corallococcus sp. CA047B | reverse complement strand
CCCTCCCGCGCCGGCTTCCGCCCCTGAAACGACCGACCGTCCCGGGGACGAAGCCGTGGCGACGTTGCGACCGCTGAAGGACCTGGTGGCGGAGGTGGACTCACCGGGGGTGCTGCGCTCGGACATCGACGCGCTCATCGCGGCCCTGCGACGGCCGCCGTCGGGCGCGGAATCGCTCCAGACGCGGGTGGACGTGCTGCGCGAGCTGGTGGCCCGCGACCACCCCGTGGGCAACCACACGGGGCGGGATGGAACGACGGTGCGGCAGGCGGCGATGACCGCGTTGCTGGCGCTGGGCCCGGCCTGCGCGCAGGACGTTCCACCCGAGACGTTGAACGAGGCTCCGGCCCCGTCCAAGCAGCACGCTCCGGCCCCGTCCGCACAGCCCCCCGATGCCTCCGGAGACCGGAAGTTCCTCATCGCGGCAGGCTGCGCGCTGTACCAATCGTTCGCCGCGTTCGGGGCGCACAGCCTCTTTCCCTTCTTCCGCATGGACCTCAGCGACCCGCTGTCGAAGGGGGTGCTCATCCCCTTGCTGCTCGTGTGGGGCCCATCCCTGCTCGCCATGCTTGGCCACACCGAGAAGTCACGGCCGCTCCAGGTGCTCGGCTCCGTGGCGATGTGGCTGCAGGTGGTGGCGTGGGCCCTGGTGGGCCTGGGCCTGGTGTTGGGGGGCGTCGGGTTCCTCGTCGTCGTCACGCCGTGGCACCTCGCGGCGTGGGCCGCCATCGTGATGCACCCGGTGAAACAACCGGAGGCAGGACCGGCTCCAACTCCCCCGCACTGACCGCGTCCCCAGGGAGCGGCCACGCGCGCTCCAAGGGGCCCCGTTGCGCCCGGGTCGCGAGTCGGCGCATGACTGTCCGTGAGGAGCCTCCATGTCCCAGCAAACCTACCGCCCCGCGCCCCCGACCGCCGACGCGACGGCCGACCTGCCCGAGTCCGTGGCCGCCGACGCGATGGCCGACCTCACCGGGGCCGCGAACGCGATGGGCACGGTGCCGGCGACCGCGACCGCGAGGGCCCCGCTTCCCGTTCCCGAGGAGGCATTCCCTCCGTTCGCGGAGCTGTTGAACGCGGTGCGCTCGCCAGGGGCGGATCGCGTGGACATCGAGGCCTTCATCGCGGCGATGGGGCGGGCTCCCACCGCGGAGGAGACGCCCCGGGCGCGAGCGGACGTGCTGCTGGACTTGATGGCCCGCGAGAACCCCATGGGCGACTACCGGGGCCGCGATGGGACGAAGGTGCGGCATGCGGCAAAGGCCGCCCTGTTGTCCCTCGGCTATCCGTACGCGCTGGAGCTGCCGCCCGAACTGCTGGACACCCCCCAGGCCCGCACCACCGAGCCCTACACGGGGCCCGGGGCGGTGGGCGTCGTCGCCACGCTGCTGTCGGCGCTGTACCAGTCGGGCATCGTCCTGGTGGCGCAGCTCGTCCTGAGCTTCCGGAACTTCGACTGGGACCGTCCGTGGACGGAGCCCTTCCTTCCCGCCTTGTTGGCGGTGTGGGTTCCCACGCTGTGCGCACTCTTCGGGCTCGGACTGGGGAAGCGCACATTGCACGTCGTCGGCGCCTGGGGGCTGTGGCTGTTGCTGGCGGCCTGGAGCGTGGCGAGCATCATCGGCGTCGTCGAATCGGGCCCCTTCTGGCCCCTCTTCCTGCCCTGGCACCTGGCGCTGTGGGCCGCCTGGACGATGCGCCCGGGACCGGATCCGGAGGCCCCCGCGCCCCAGCCCGCGTCCAAGCGATGATGAGACCCTTCCCCGCCGTGAGGCCCGCCACGCGCGAGGACCGCGAAGCCATCGCGGCCATCTACAACGCGGCCCTCGCCGAGCGCTCCTCCACCTTCGAGACGCGCCCCCGCACGCCCGAGGACATCGACGCGTGGCTGGGCAAGCGCCACCCGGTGCTCGTGGCGGAGGAGGACGGCCGCGTCATCGCGTACGCCTCCACGAGCGCCTACAGCCCGCGCGAGTGCTACGCGGGCATCGCGGACTTCAGCATCTACGTGGCGCCGGGGGCCCGGGGCCGGAACGTGGGGCAGCACGTGCTCCAGGCGCTGGTGGAGGCAGCGGAGGCGGCGGGCTTCCACAAGCTCACCTCGCGCGTCTTCGCCACCAACACACGCAGCCGCGCGCTGCTCGGGCGGCTGGGGTTCCGCGAGGTGGGCGTCCATGAGAAGCACGCCCCGCTCGACGGCGTGTGGCACGACATCGTGGTGGTGGAGAAGCTATTGCCCGCGAACGTGCGGTGACGGGCGCCGCGAGTCCTCGGCCCACTCCTCGCGCGTCCAGCCCTGCCGTTCGTAGAGGGCGCGGCGCTCCGCGGGCAGGGCGTCCCAGGCCATGCCGGGGTCCAGGTCCTTCGGGCGGCTGAAGACCCCGGGGATGTCATCGCGCAGGGCCTGGGCCGCGCGCTCGGGGGAGAGGCCGCGCAGGCCGTAGCCCAGCTTGAGGCCGGCGTGGTGCTGGTGGGACTTGTCGGAGAGTTCAAAGGACACGCCGCCACCGAACTCCGCGGTGCGCGGGTTGAGGGTCGCCTGGGCCCGGGCATGAGGGCCTGCCCCCAGGGACAGCTCCGTCTTGCCCTCCGAGTCCCGGCTCACGCTGGCGATGCCCACACTGAGCTGAAGCTCCGATTCGGTCTTGCCGTGCGCGTCCGTCATCAGCTCCAGTTCCAGGGGACCGGCCTTCGCGACGACGCCCGCTTGCGTCTGCACATCGGCGGATCCGCGCGATTCGAGGCGGGCCTCGGCCTTCAGCTTGAACAGGTCATGGGACGCGCTCGCCTCGGCGGTGAGGAAGACACCGGCGGGCTGCTGTCCGGAGAGGACCAGCGCGCGGGCGGTGGCCTTTTCGTAGGCCTGGACCTGGGATGCCTGGGGACGGCCGAGCCCGGCCTTCCATGCGGCTTCGTAGCGCTCACGCTGGGGATCGGCCCAGGCGAGCCCGAGCATCGTCTCGCGCAGCTCCAGCGCCTGGGGCGGCCCGAGCGCGCGCAGGGCACGCAGGCTGTCGGTCTGCTCCACGGCGTCGCCATAGCGGCGCAGGTAGGCGTCATAGGCCTGGACGGCGGCATGGCCGGTGTCGGTGGCATGGGCATTCACCGCGTCACGCAGCGCCCCGGGCAGCTTCGGATCATTGACGAAGACCTCCGGTCGTCCGGGCATCCCAAGCTCCCCCATGGTGCCCCCCGGACGCCGCTGGAGGACGCCGTTCGACGCTGCCTGTTCGAGGAAGGACTGACGGGAGGGCGCATCCATCCGGGACACGTACGTGGCGAGCAGCCCGTCACGGTCCATGCGCTCCAGCGTCGCGCGGTACGCCTCGCGCGGAACGGAGCCGAGCGCCGCGTGCGTGGCCTGCACGTCGCTGCCCGTGAGGAAGGGGTTCGACAGGCTGCGCGTCAGGTGCGACTGGAGCGTGGCGTAGACGTCCTCCGGAACGGGCACGGTCGTGGGACGCAGCCGACCGCCCATCGCCGCGAGCTCCCGGGCGGACACGGTGGGGCCCTCGATGCCGAGCCGTGGAGGGGCCCCGGGGGAATGCGCGGGTGCACCGGGCGGACCGTCATAGGGCCGCAATTCGTTGCGCGTGGACGATGCGGCGGGCTTCAGGGACGTGGGCGGGGACGCGCTGCTCTCGCTGACGGCGGACCGCCTGGACGCGGTTCGCGGTGCGTCCAGGGCCTCGCGGGACGTCGGTCCGGAGACATCGGGAAGGGGGCTGTCGAGGGGACCAGGGCTGCTGCCGGAAGAATCGATTCGGGACATCGGGCTCGCTCCGAAGGAGGAACCCGGACGTCCTGCAGCGCGTGCGCCACGGGCAGGTGCCCGGAATCGCGTCCTCACGCCGCACGAAGGATCTCCGCATCCGGACGAGGGATCCTTCCGTGCAGACGGGCGGCGCGCTCACGCCCGCCCGTCCGTGAACCCGACCCGGCTTCAGCCCAGCACGTCCTGCGCGCGGCGGTAGTACATCTCGCGGCTGGCCATGCCGTTGTAGCCGCCGTTGATGCGGCGGGTGACCTCGCGGAAGTTGCCCGCGTCCGCGTAGCTGTTCAGGTTGCGCGAGCCCCAGTACCAACCCGCGATGCGGAACGCGACGTCCGGATCCTTCGCGCGCTCGGGGTGGCCTTCCAGGTCGATGCCCAGCGCCTTGCCCGCGGCGCGGTAGTTGGCGCGGCCCGTGAGCTGGATGGGACCCCGGCCCTTGTAGCGCTTGCCGTCGCCCGGCTGCGTGTTGCCCAGGTCCTTGCGGCCCTCGTACGCCGCGCCAGAGGCAATCTCTTCCATGTAGCGCAGCTCGCCGCTCTCATGCGCCAGCTGCGCCAGGAACATCTCCTGCCGCTTGGGCGTGTTGATCTTCGCCTCCGCCATCGCCTTGTTCAGGTGCGGCAGGTACTGCTCCGCCTTCGCCTGCGACAGGTTCGGCATGATCTTCCGCAGCTGCGCCACCGACACGCCGCCCTTGCCACCCGACGTGCCCGGCGTTCCGCCCACCCCGCCCGTCGTCGGCGGCGGGTTCGTCGTCCCACCACCGCCGCTCTTGCCCGGGATGGTGAGCTTCTGGCCCACGTAGATCTTGTTCGGGTTGGAGATGTTGTTGGCCTGCTGCAACGCGTTCACCGTCGTGCCGTGCCGACCCGCGATGCCGCTCAGCGTGTCCCCGCTGCGCACCGTGTACGTCGAGCCGCCCGACGACGGCTTCGGCGTCACCGGCGCCGAGCCACCCTTGCCCGGAATCGTGAGCTTCTGGCCCACGTAGATCTTGTTCGGGTTGGAGATGTTGTTGGCCTTCGCCAGCGCCCCCGTCGTCGTGCCGTGACGACTGGCGATGCCGCTCAGCGTGTCGCCACTGCGCACCGTGTAGCTGCCCGCCTTCGCACCCGCCTTGGACGGAGCCGCCGCCTGGAACGAGTCCGGCACCGTCAGCTTCTGCCCCACGCGGATGAGGTTCGCGTTCGCGATGTGGTTCGTCTTCTGGAGCGAACCCACCGACGTGTTGAAGCGCTGCGCGAGGCCGCTCAACGTGTCGCCGCTGCGAACGGAATAGGTCGTCACGGTTGAAACTCCGGGAAAAAGTGGAAACCAGTGCCCGGATTTTCGTGACGCCTGAGAATTAGTTTCCCAGGAAGACTGTATTTTCAGGTTGTTGAATCAATCCGTTACGGCTGCATCTTCGACTCGCGCAGGCGCTGCTGGAGGTCGCGGGCCTCGTCGGTGTCGTGCAGCACGACGAGGCTCTGCACGTAGTAGGCGAGCGCCCAGAGGTTCTCCTCCGGGATGGCGCCCTTCCACGAAGGCATGGCGGCGCCGCCGACGCCCGCGGCCATCACGCGATAGAGGTCCTCGCGTTGCGCCTGCGCGGTGTACGGCTGGCCTTCCACGCGGGTGCCCTGGGGCCACACGGTGCGCAGGCGGTGGAAGAGGAAGTCGGGGGGCAGCACCTTCGACAACTGCGTGGCCTCACCCTTCGCGTCCACGGTGAGCGAGTAGTCCGAGTCCCGAGGCAGCGCGGTGTACGGATCCACGTTGGCCAGGTTCACCTTGCGGCCGGTGACGCTCTCGGTGAGCGCGGCGATTTCAGCGCGGGGCAGGTACGCGACGTGACAGCTGGCGCAGCCCGCGTTGCCCTTGCCGGCCACGTGGTAGACGGTGCGGCCGCGCGCCACGGCCTCCGCGTCGCGGCCCTTCCACGGGTCCTCGGACATCGCGAGCGGCACGCCCGGCGCCTCCTCCTTCCAGCGCGGACTGAAGGCTTTGAGGTACTGCACCACCGCGTCCACGTCCGCGGGCGGCACGTCCCACGCGAACATCGGGGTGCCGTGCATGCCCCGGCGGATGGTGCGCTTGAGCGCGTCGTCGGTGGGCAGCTCGCCGGCCGCCACGCCTCCGAACTTGAACAGGCCCTGGTGGAAGTTGCGCGGCACCGGACGCATGCCCGAACCCGCGGGCCCCTGTCCGTCGCCCTTCTCCCCATGACAGGAGGCGCAGTAGTGCGTGTAGACGTCCCAGCCGCGCGCCAGCGTCGCGGCCGGAACAACAGTGCCATTCGCGAGCTTCAACGGTTCGAACTTCGGCGGCTCGCGGCGGCACGCGGGGGCGAGCGCCCCCAGCGCGAGCACGGCGAGCATGCGAAGCGCACGCGACGCGGAGGCGATTCCAGGGAGGCAGGGAGTGGGCTTCATGGGAGGTACACCACCGCGAAGAGGACACCGTACATCACCGTCGTGCACCACCAGCCGGGCAGGGCTCGGCGCAGGGGAGCACGTGCATCAAGGCCTCGCAGGGCGCGCAGCGTGGCGCGCAGCAGTCCCGTGAGTACGACCGCCGCGTGCGCGGCCTGCACCGCCGACAGGCCATACAACACGGAGGCGAACACGCCGCTGTCCGGGATGCGCAGGTCGCGGTGCCACCACAGCACGTGCAGCCACGCGGCCTGCGTCGCGAGGAAGCCTGCTCCCGCGCACAGCACGCCCAGCAGCCATCCGCGCGCGCGCCGTGGCTCCGCGACGTGCCGGAGCGCACCGTGCAGCAGGGCCCCTCCGGCGACGAGCAGCGCGCCCGCCAGCGAGGGAACGAAGCGCCCCGGGAGCGCGGACGCGGGCGGCCAGAAGCCACGCATCCGGTAGAAGTCCGCGGCGAAGGCCACCGCGCAGAAGAGCATCGCCGCCGCCGCGTGCGCGAGGACCATCCCGAACCACAGGTTGGCCTCCGCGCGCTGGGGGGACACCGGGGCCAGCGTCCCGGTGGAGTCGTTCGTGCTCACGGGGGGCGACTCTCGCATGCCTGGGCCCGGCGCGAAGCACCGGGGAACCCGGCCGCTCCCCCGCCTCCAGCGCCTGGTGTGGATTCACCGCAAGAAGGTCTTGGTGGATGAGGGGCGCTGTCCCTCACTTCGGTCCCATCGCGGCACAGCGAACGGCCCGCCCCCATGCACTCGACGTTCCGCGTGCCCCACCTGGATGATGCCCCCTGACGGGTGGCACCTTGCGCGAACCTGTCCGACTGTCGGACAGGTTCTGGCGAACAGCAGCCGGCGAGGCGGCCCACTGGACTCCGTTCCTGGCGTGCCCACTCCAGTCCGGGCTTCGCACAAAATGCGGGAGAGCCAAGCCCACGGAGGACAAGAACCCCGCGTGCGCATGGGCTGGCCGGTAGTAGCGTCGCGGACCCGCCCCGATGCAACC